>NZ_FUXM01000037.1 GCF_900167165.1 Carboxydocella sporoproducens DSM 16521
GTGGACACCCTTGTCTTAAGCTACGGCTACTGCTACCTTCGCCGTTCGGGACTTTCACCCTATAGACAACGCCCATGCCGGGCGCACGAAAAAAGCCAGGAAACCCTGGCTAGCGAGTAAACTTCACATTGATCTGGGCAGAGGCCTTGTTACCAGCACTATCATAAGCCACTGCTTTCAGTGTAGCTTTCCCGCCGGGATATTTGCTCGTATCCAGCGTAAAGTCAAAAGGAGCTTCCAGTTTGACCCCGGCCAGCTGGTCCCTGACATACAACTCCACTTTGGCTACAGCCACATTATCCGTAGCACTAACCTTCACTACTACAGTCCCTTTCAGAGAACTATTGGCAGCAGGCGCCAGAAAACTTACTTTGGGCGGAGTGGTATCAGGTGCCGAAGCAGGAGCTTGCTGACTGTTTTGAATGTAGAAGGTAGTGGTTTTGCTCTCGCCAGAGGAAATGGCAGTATAAGGTTTGGCTTTCAAAGTATGAAGACCATTACTGTAACGGGTCGTATCCAGGTTGATAGTATAAGGAGTTCCGGTTGCTGTCCCAATCAACGCTCCATCCAGGTAGAATTCTACCCTGGTAATTGTCTGCTGACTGTCAGCATAGGCAGTTACTTGAATGGTCCCGGAAACAGTCTGCCCTTCAGCAGGGTGAATAACATTTGCTACCGGCTCACTGTCATGACAGGTATAGCACTCGGGGGTGCTATTGGCAGAACCATACCAGCTTCCCGGCGCTGGTACCCGGGGATTAACCGGCAGGTCATAAAATTCCGGCTCCCGTAAGAGCAGGTAGAACACACCTGTACCCCCCAGAAAATCTGCCCCGTATAAATTAGCTTTCGGCCAGCGGGAAAGCACTTCCCCCAGTCTGGTTCTGGCCTGGTTTACCAGTTCATCCCAAACCCCAAATGTGATGGCCCCGGTAGGACAGGCGGTGGCACAGGCCGGTTTCAGATTATTGGTAATGCGGTCATAACAGAGCCAGCAACTGTAACTCTTTTTATCGCTGCCGATTTTGGGCACGCCAAAGGGACATTTTACCACACAATAGGCACAACCGCGACAACCCCCCTGCCGGTAAACTGCGCCTTCAGGCATCTGCTTGCGCGCCTTATGGGGACACACCCGGACACAGGTGGGTTCACCACAATGCAGACATTGATGTTTACGAAAATGCCACTCCAGCTTGCCATTTTCTTCAATTTCTTTCATTTTTACAATGGTATAGGTGCGGGGCAAAGTATCCCGGTGAGTCTGATAGCTGCCACTAAAGCCCTCAATTTCCGCCGGCAAATTGTTCCATTGCTTGCAGGCAGTCTGGCAACCACGGCAACCCAGGCATTTGCTTAAATCGATGAATTTTCCCATTCTGGCCATGGTTACACCACCTTCCTGATGTTAACCAGAAATGCTTTATATTCCGGGATCATGGTGTTGGCATCACCTATATTCGGCGTGAGCACATTGGCCATTTCCCCGGTTACAACGCCCTGGTGCCCCCAGTGCCAGGGCAGGCCAATTTGTTCTATCAACTGACCATTTACCGGCAAGGGCTTGACCCTTTTTGTAACCAGCGCCCTGGCCTTGATCTCTCCCCTGGCGGAAGAGACAATCACCCAGTCTCCGTTAGCGATTCCCCTGGACGCTGCCAGAGTTTCACTGATTTCTACGAACATCTCCGGCATCAGCTCCGCCTGCCAGGGTAAGTTGCGGGTCATGGCCCCGGTTTGCCAGTGTTCCGACACCCGGTAAGTAGTGGCAACAAAGGGATAGGCACTGGATGTCCCCCTGGCATTTAAAGCAGTGGTCAGAGGTTTAAGTACCGGATTGGTTTGTACTGAAGAAAACTGGTTGGCTACCGGACTTTCATAGGGTTCATAATGCTCGGGGAATGGCCCGTCTTTCAGTTTGCCAAACAAAGCTCCTACCCCATCCGGTAACATGATAAAGGGCTTGTTGCCTCCTGCAGCTGTCGGGCTCAGACTGGCATTGAAGTCAGGCACGTCTTTGCCGGTCCAGCGCAGGCCATCCCACCAGATTACGGCTTTATCGGCATGCCAGGGCTGGCCCTGTGGATCCGCGGCTGCCCGGTTATACAAAATGCGCCGATTGGCAGGCCAGGCATAACCCCAGCCCGGGTAGCTGCCTATGCCGCTATCATCCACATTGTTTCTGTTCTGGCTCTTGTTTCCTGTTGCCGTATAGAAACCGGAATAAATCCAGATCCCGCAGGCGGTAGAGCCATCGGCCTGGAGCTGACTGAACCCGCTGACCGGCATTCCGTCCGCCACAGTATAGCCGTTCATTTCCAGCCGCACCTGATTCAGATCCGGTTCCCCGGCAGCACCATAAGGCCAGTATAGTTGTCGAATGGGCTCATCTTTAGCCTGCAGGCTGGTAGCATAGAGGCCTTTTAGTTTTAAACAGAGGTTATGCACGATCCAGGCATCATTTTGGGCCTGCCCCGGGGGATTTAAAGCTTGCCAGCGGTATTGCAGCCAGCGCCCGGAATTGGTGATGCAGCCTGATTTTTCAATCGCCGCTGCTACCGGCAAGATAAAGACTTCAGTATTGATTTCTGCTGGATTTACCCCCGGAGCTTTCCAGAAAGCAGCAGTTTCCGTTTCCCACAAATCCGCTACCACCAGCCATTGCAGTTTGGCCAGGGCTCTGGCAGTTTTCCCGGCATTAGGCCCTGATACCAGCGGATTCTGTCCAAAACAAAGCAGGCCTTTGATGGTGCCCTCATATATGTCTTCAAAGAGGTTGATATAGGAATAGTTTTTGGCTGCATTTCGCTTCGGCAAATAATGATAGGCAAAGTCCTTCTCCGCAACCGCTGCTGGGCCATACCAGGCTTTGAGCAAACTGACCATAAACCTGGGTTTATTCACCCAGTACCCCTGCGCCGGAGTTTCATTTTTGTTGTATTCAGTGAGGTTCTGGTGGTTAAGACTGCTGGTGGGGGAGGCCAGATAGCCCGGCAAACTGTCATAGAGCAAGCCCAGATCAGTAGAGCCCTGAACATTGGATTCACCCCGCAGAGCATTGATGCCTCCCCCCGGCTTACCGATATTCCCCAGCAACAGCTGTAAAATGGCATAGGAACGGACATTTTGTGAGCCTACACTGTGCTGGGTTGCCCCCATGGCATACAGAATGGTCCCCGTCTTATCCCGGGCCCCCGTGGCGGCAAAAAGGGAAGCCACCTGCAAAAATTCCTCCACCGTCATGCCACAAGTAGCCGCCACCCGTTCCGGAGTATAACGGGAATAATGCTGTTTTAAAAGCTGCCAGACGGTAGCCGGATTGGTCAGGGTAGGATCGGTAAGAATATTGCCAGCGGCATCCCGTTGAAAGCTCCAGCTGTCCTGGTTATAGCTGCGGTTCACCGGGTCATAGCCGCTAAACAGCCCATCCTCAAATTTAAAGCCAGGATTGACCAGATAAGCAGCATTGGTGTAAGCCAGCATATAGTCCCGGTCATAATAGCCTCCGGTAAGAACATAATTGATCAACCCGCCCATAAAGGCGATATCCGTCCCAGGCCGCAGTTTTATGTAAATATCAGCCTGGGCTGAAGTTCGGTTGAAACGAGGATCAACATGAATTATTTTAGCTCCCCGTTTTCTCCGGGCTTCATTTAGCCATTTGAAGGCGATCGGATGGTTTTCCGCTGCATTACTGCCGATTATCAGAGCACAGTCGGTATTTTGCAAATCAATCCAGTGATTGGTCATAGCCCCACGGCCATAAGTTGTTGCCAGACCGGCAACAGTTGAGCTATGTCAAACCCGGGCCTGATGTTCTAAATAAACTACCCCAAGCCCCCGCATGAATTTGGTGAGCAGATAGGCTTCTTCATTATCCAGGGCCGCTCCCCCCAGACAGGCAATGGCTTCAGTCCGGTTCACCGTCAGGCCATTTTCCATTTCTATAAAAGTCTCATCCCTCAGGGTTTTTATCCGACTGGCAATAGTGTCCAGCATCCAGTTCCAGTCTTTGGCCACCCAGGCATTGCTCCCCGGGGCCCGATAAAGGGGAGTGGTAATTCTGCGGCTATTTTCCCTGATTTGAAAAGAGGCTGCTCCTTTGCTGCAAACAGACCCCCGGTTAATGGGATGGTCAGGATCTCCTTCAATGTTAATCAGTGCTGGTACACCGTCTTTTATTTTGGTATGAACCAGCAGCCCGCAGCCAACTGAACAAAAGGAACAAATGGTTGGCGTAGCAACAGCATCAGTCAATTTGATGCTAATGGCGCTAGCGGTATCCGGTTGCAGAAACTCCAAACCGGAAATTAAAGTGGCCGCTGTCGAAACCCCGATTAGTTGCAAAAATCTCCTGCGGCTGATTAACATATTTTTCTCCCCTCCAAGCCGGTGATTTTCTCAGCCAGACCGGTATATCCCCTGGTTTGTGCCAGCACATCCAGATGGGACAACAGATGCCGCACTAACAACAGGTCTGGCAGTTCTTTCATAGCTGCACAGTGTCTTAAATCCAGGGTTTTTATATAAGTCTTACATTGCTGGCAATAGTGAATTTGTTGTTCTGGTGCATTATTGACAAAAAAATAGCCTAAATGTTGATGGTCGGTTGTGCCACAAGCGGGACATTTCAGCCTGGGAGCGGGCCAGCGCACCTCACAATAGCTGCAGGCCAGATATTTCTTCCCGTCGGCTGCCTCTAAAATGGCCAGATCAGCGCTGCAATTACAAACCGGGCACTTATGGTCTTTAGCAGTAGTTGTTTTTCTGCCTTTGGCCAGATACCAGGGCCGTAAAGTCCATTCGATCCAGTTGCCGATTAGCTCAGTCGGGATATGGTCAGGAGTCTCTGTCTTCAGAAGAGATCTATAGACTTCCTCACCCCTTTCCAGCAGATGTGCAATGATTTCAGCATGTTTTTTGTCCGTTTTTAGCAACAGCCGCCCCACTTTTTGCCAAAAAATGACAAATTCTTCCCCAAGCCTGCAATACCTCCGCTGCTGTTAACAGCACTCCAGGCAGTATGCCGCAGGAACCCGCTGTCGGCGCCGCGACGATCCTGCCCATCGCCGCATTCACCTCTGCGATAGCCAGGGCCTTCAGGATGGCTCCGTCCAGTACCGGTCCACCCAGCAGGCGCCCTGCCGCCAGCGCCCTTTGCACCTTGCCCGCATCCCGCCCGCTCAGGCCGCTGACGGAGATATTATCCCCGCTCAGGCCTTTAGCCAGCGATTCCCGCATCACCTGCAGCCTGTGTTGCATCTCCTGCCATAGCTCCTCCTGGTCGCGCCCCAGTGCCTGAGCCTGATCGGTGAGAATCACCTGCCACAGTTTCTGGCCTGTCCGTTCCGCTGCTTCCACCAGCTCCTGTACTTTTAAATAGCTTAACATCTTATTTCCCTTCCTTTACAGTGGCTTAACGACAATTACATCCTGAATATTGGCTATCCCCTTGATTTGGCTAGCCAGGGATTCCGGACAGTTCTGGTCAGTTTCAATGATCATAATCGCCTCTGCTCCCCGCTGTTCCCGGGTCACTTTCATCTGGGCAATGTTAATTCCGCTTTCAGCCAGCAGGCCGCTGACCGCTGCAATCAGACCGGGACGGTCCCGGTGGGGAATGATGAGGGTATGGAACTGACCGGAAAAATCCACCGGGAAGCCCAGCAGATTGACCACCCGGATGTTGCCCCCGCCGATGGAGGAGGCGACCAGATCCACCACCTTACCGCTTTGTCCCCGCACTACCACCTTGACGGTATTGGGGTGCACATCCCCAGATCGGTTTTGTGGAAGGCCAGCTTGATTTTTGCCTCTTCTGCAAGCTCCAGGGACTGGCGAATTCGCTCATCGGCAGTGTCAAAGCCCAGCAGGCCGCCCACCAGGGCCCGGTCGGTGCCATGGCCCAGATAGGTTTCGGCAAAGGAGCCGTGCAGGTAAAAATCCGCCTTAACGGGCGGTTCGCCCAGAACAATCCCGGCCAGGCGGCCAATCCGGGCCGCTCCGGCGGTATGAGAACTGGAAGGCCCGATCATGACCGGGCCCAGTATATCGAAAATGTTCATCCTTGTTCCTCCTTCAGGGAAATCTTACACTTGTAGTTTACTGTAGAGAGAAGACGGAGGCAAGAAAAAAGGCCAGGAAACCCTGGCTATTAATCAGCGTTCAGCACTGAAGCTCTCTTTTCCGGCCAGCAAATGGCCCAGATAGCCCCTGGCCGGCTCCGTCAACTCTATCTATACCAGTGCTGATGTAATTAAACTTACTACCTTAGCCTTATCCGGCAGCGAACCGGCATGGACCACCTTCTCATTGATCACCAGTCCAGGAGTGGCCATCACCCCGTAGGCCATAATCTGCGGCCAGTCCTGTACCTTGCTGACTTCCGCCTCTACTCCCAGCTCAGCAATAGCTTCCTTGACCAGGGCCTCCAGTTTGGTGCAGTTAGCACAACCAGAGCCCAAAACCTTGATACTCAACATTTCTCTCACCTCCTCCCTCTACCATAACCAGTTAAAGAGATAACCCACCAGCAAAATCCCGCTGCCCACAATTGCCACAAATAGCGCGATCAATCTGGGCTTCAGCACTTGTTTCAGGATAATCATCTCCGGCAAACTGAGAGCAGTTACTGCCATCATAAAAGCCAGTACCGTCCCTAAAGCCATCCCTTTTTCCAGGAAAACGCTAACCAGGGGAATAATCCCGGCGGCATTGGAATAGAGGGGAATCCCGACCAGCACCGCCAGCGGCACCGCATACCAGTGGCCGGGCCCGGCATAGCGCAGGAGAAAGTCCTGGGGTACATACCCGTGCATCCAGGCTCCGATGGCAATAGCCACCAGAATATAAAGCCAGACTTTGCGAATAATGTCTTTGACATACCCCAGCGCATACTGGTGCCTTTCCTGCTGGCTCATTTCCTTTATTTCCTGCTGCCCGACCCGAATCTGATAAACATAATCCTGCACCCAGCTTTCCAGGCCCAGCTTGCCGATAACTATCCCACTGATGATAGCGACCGTCAAACCTGCCGCCAGGTAAGTAAAAGCGATTTTCCAGCCAAACAGACCGAAGAGCAAAGCCAGTGCCACCTCATTAACCATGGGGGAAGCAATCAGGAATGAAAAAGTAACCCCCAGGGGAACCCCGGCTTCAACAAAGCCAATAAACATGGGTACTGCTGAACAGGAGCAAAAGGGAGTGACAATTCCCAGCAAAGCAGCCAGGATGTTGCCGCCAAAGAGGCGACTACCGCTTAAATATTTTTTCGTCCTTTCCGGCGGGAAATAGGAACGCAAATAGGAGATCAGGTAGATAACCACCGCCAGTAAAACAAAAATTTTGACAGTATCATAGATAAAAAAATGCACTGCTTGCCCCAGCGCGCTATCGGCTTTTAGGCCCATTTGCTGAAAAACCAGCCAGTCAACGAAATTTTTCCACAAGTTCCTCACCTTCTTATAAGTATATTACAATATCATTATATCATTAAGAGATAAAAAAATCCAGAGACTATCCTCTGGATTTTTTAGCCCTGGACCTTGACATAAACCTTGCGCTCCCGTGGCCCATCGAATTCCGCCAGATAAATTCCCTGCCAGGTGCCCAGCTGTAAACGCCCTTCTTCAATGATTACCGTAACAGATGAGCCCAACAGGGATGCTTTGATATGAGCTGCCGAATTGCCTTCCCCGTGGCGGTAGTTAGCCCGCCAGGGTACCAGCTTGTCAAGGACCGTCAGCATATCTGTCACTACATCGGGGTCGGCATTTTCATTGATGGTCACCCCGGCGGTAGTATGGGGAACAAATACTACGCACAGCCCCGACTTCACCCCCCTCTGACTTACCACCTGCTGCACCCGGTCAGTTATATCCACCAGTTGATCCCGGACCCCTGTCCTTACCCGTAGCACTTCCATTTTTACCCCTCCCTGTTATTTCAGTAATCCCGTCTCTTCCACTGGAATTGCTTCCACATCTTTCAGTTTTCGTTCGATGGTGCGGGATTTGCGCGCTGCGGTTTCTATAGAATTGCTGGCTTCCTGCAGTTTCTTCTGGGTTTTTTCCAGCAGATCCCCGAATTTGCCAAACTCCGTTTTCACCGCCCCCAGTAACTGCCATACCTCTGCGGAACGCTTCTCGATGGCCAGGGTGCGAAAGCCCAGTTGCAGGCTGTTAAGCAAGGCTGCCAGGGTAGTGGGGCCCGTTATTACCACCCGGTATTCCCGCAAGAGGCAATCATACAGGCCCGGTCGCCGCAGTACCTCGGCATATAGTCCTTCCACCGGGAGATAGAGCAGGGCAAAATCGGTAGTGCGGGGCGGGTCCAGATACTTGTCCCGGATCGCCTTGGCCTCCGCTTTTAGCCGTAATTCCAGCTGTTTGCCTGCCTCCTGAGCCAGACTGGCTTCCCCCCGTTCCTGGGCCTCCAGCAGCCGCTGGTAATCCTCCAGAGGAAACTTGGCATCTATGGGCAGCCAGATAAATTGATTGTCCCTCTCTCTGCCCGGCAGCCGGATGGCAAATTCCACCCGTTCATTGCTGCCCGCTTTGGTCACGATATTTTCGGCATATTGCTCCCGGGTCAGGAGCTGTTCCAGCACCTGGGCCAGCTGGACTTCGCCCCAGATCCCCCTGGTCTTGACATTGGTCAGCACCCGCTTCAGATCCCCGACCCCTGCCGCCAGGGCCTGCATTTCCCCCAGACCTTTCTGTACCTGCTCTAACCGTTCGCTGACCAGCTGGAAAGATTGGCCCAGACGCCTTTCCAGAGTGGCATGCAGCTGTTCATCCACCGTCTGGCGGATTTTTTCCAGCTGGCGGTGATTATCCTCCTGCAGCAGCCGCAGGCGTCCCTCAACCCCTTCCCGCAAGCGGTCAGCCTGCTGGCTGAAACTGTGAAAGGCCTGGATTAATTCTTCCCGGTTACGGGCCAGTTCTTCCCGCATCAGCCTTTCCTGGCGTTCCCCCTCCCGGCGCTGGTCCTGCTGACGCCAGAGCAGAAAAATTATCAAAAAAAGGTTGGCAAGGGAGACAATCATGGATAATAATAAAAGAGAATCCGCCATTACTTTTTCTCCTCCTTCCCAAACATTTATTCGCTCTTTTCCGTAAAAATCCTGCTGCTGCAGAGAAAAGGAGGCTTTTTTCATGCAAGAATTTAAACCCCAGGCCAGTCCCCGCATTATCTGGGGCTGGGCCTTAATCCTGCTGATCGTGGTCAGTGCTGCTGCTCCAGCTTATCTCACCTATAAGCAGGGCGAGTGGACCCTGGCCACAGCCGTGCCTTTCGTCGGTCTAATTCTACTGGCACTTGGGCTGGTCGGTTATTTTCTCTATGCTGCCTATACCCTTGCCTATGAAGTGGATGAGAAACAGCTGGTCATCCGCTGGGCCAATCGTCGGCTCACCATTCCCCTCAAGGAAATTAAGAAAGTCGAACTGAGCCAGGAAGGCAAAACCTTTGCCCGTCTATGGGGAGCCAGCTGGCCGGGGCTACACATCGGCACCTTTGCTCACCGCGGGGAAAAATATAATCTTTACGCTACCGCTAGAAAAAATGTGGTCCTGCTGTATACGAAAAAAGGCCAGTTCGGCCTTACCCCTGCCAACCGGGAAGAGTTTCTGGCTGTCCTCCAGCCCAAAGCAGGCAAAAGCGGCAAAGGAGGCAAAAAGTGATGTATCCCCTGCCCCACCGCCCCCCTTTTATCCTGCTGGACCAGTGGGAGATAGTGGAACCTGGGTATAAAGCCCGGGGTCATAAACTGATTACGGCCTGTGAAGGCTGGCGGTACTGGTCTGGCCCTTTGCTCTGGGAAGCGCTGGGCCAGCTGGCGGCCCTGGCCCTGGGCCAGGCTACCATGTTAACAGGCATCGACACTGCTATTTTACACCGTCCTCTGCTAGCCGGGGAACAGCTGCACCTGGAGGCCGAAATCATCGCTTTTAAGCGCGGGTTTGGCAAAAGACAGGGCCGGGCCTGGGTGGAAGGGGAGCTGGTCGGAGAATTACAGGGAAGTTTTGTTAGTCTGGAAAGGGGGACGAAAGCATGAAAGTAGCACTGGTAACCGGAGCCAGTGGCACCATCGGTCGGGCCATCGCCCAGACCCTGGCCGCTGAGGGCTGGACGCTGGCTTTACATTATAACCGGGGCGAGGAAGCTGCCCGGGAATTGGCCCGCTCGCTGCAAACTCAGGGGCAGCGGGCCGAAATCTTTGCCGCTGATTTGCGGAACCAGGCAGCCATCCTGCAAATGGTACTGAATATCCGGGAACAGCTGGGACCCATCACCGCTCTCATCAACAATGCCGGGGTTGCCCGAGATGCCCTGCTGCACAAAATGGAGCTAGCCCAGTGGCAGGAGGTGCTGGATGTTCATCTCAACGCTGCTTATTTCCTTTGCCAGCAAGTACTGCCTGACATGTTTTCCGGCAACTTCGGTCGCATTATCAATATCGCTTCCATAGTCGGCCAGCAGGGTCGCAGAGGTCAGGCCAACTATGCTGCCGCCAAGGCTGCCCTTTTCGCTCTTACCAAATCCCTGGCCTTAGAAACAGCTCAATACCAAATCAGTGTCAATGCTATTTGTCCCCCTTTTGTGCTCAGTGAAATGAGTCAGGCTGCCTATGAGCGTTATAAAGAAAGAATTCTATCCTCCATTCCCAGGGGTTTCCCCGGTCAGGGCCAGGATGTAGCCAACCTGACCGCCTTTCTCTGCCGGCCGGAGAACGGCTATATTACCGGACAGATTTTCAATGCCGATTGCCGCCCTACCACCTGGTAGGGTATAATTATTGTAAACCATACTTCAGAAACGAGTGAACAAATTATGAGTATAGACGTAGTTGTTACAGGCATGGGAGCTATTTCTCCCCTCGGCACCAATTTAACCCAGCTCTGGGCTGCTCTCCAGACTGGCCGCAGTGGCATATCTTACTTGACCCGCTTTGATCCCGAGCCCTTCCCCACCAAAGTGGCCGCCCAGATTGACCCCTGGCCACAAGTGCCGGCCGAGCTGGAGCTGCCTCAGTTCGGTCAGCTGGCTCTGGTAGCAATGCAAGAGGCCCTGACAATGGCCGGCCTTAGCTCTGCTGACCTGACTAAAGGGGCGTTTCTGCTGGCTACCAGCCGGGGAGGGCTGGTGGAATGGGAACAGTTTACCTGGGCCTGGCTCCGGGGCGAGCCCTCCCCTGTCTCTAATCCCTGGCGCTGGTACCAGCCCCAGTTCACGGCAGTGAAGCTGGCCCAGCTGGCAGGTGTTCAGGGCCCGGTCAAAACCTATATGGCTGCCTGCGCCTCCGGCACTCTCACCATCGGCGAGGCCTACTGGCTGATCAAAAGCGGCCAGATACCAGTGGTTATCATAGGCGGTGCCGAAGCTCCCCTGGTTCCCTCATTATTAGCCGGCACCTGTGCCGCCAGAGCCATGTCCAGCCGGCCCTGCCCCCCGTCTGAGGCCTGCTGTCCCTTTGATGCCCGCCGGGATGGCTATGTCATGGGAGAAGGGGCCGCCTTTCTGGTCCTGGAGGCGGCCGAACATGCAAGGGCCCGGGGTGCCCGCCCCCTGGCCTTGCTCAGGGGTTTTGGCCAGACCTGTGATGCCTACCACCTGACCGCTCCCCGGCCGGATGGCTCCGCCCTGGCCCGGGCCATCAGCCTGGCCCTGCAAGAAGGGGGCATTACGCCGGCGGAACTGGGCTATATCAATGCCCATGGCACTTCCACACCCTTGAATGATAAAATCGAGACCCTGGCTTTGAAGCAGGCTTTAGGTTCGGCAGCCTACAAAACACCCGTTAGTTCCAGCAAAAGCATGACCGGCCATCTGTTAGGGGCTGCCGGAGCTGTGGAAGCGGTTATAACCATTTTAGCCTTGCGCCAGCAGTGGTTGCCTCCTACTATCAATCTTAAAGAACCTGACCCCGACTGCGATCTGGATTACATTCCCAACGTGGGACGCAAGGCTGAACTGGAATTTGCCCTCTCTCTTTCAGCCGGTTTCGGTGGACATAATGGTGTGGTTTTGTTTGAAAAGACAGTTTAACCCCGTCCATAGCGACGGGGTTTGCCAGTCTTTAAACCTTATTTCTCCGCCAGGGCAATAACATCGGCACCTCCTGCTGATAGCGGCGATATTCCTCACCAAACTCTGCTACCAGTTTCTGTTCTTCCAGCCTGATGCCCACCAGAATATAGAGAGTCATCACCCCTTTTGCTACTACCTCTGCCCAGGTAGAATCCATACTCCACAGGAAGATAATCGTTCCCAGGTAGACAGGATGGCGGACCCAGGCCAAAAGGCCCTGTTTTACGATCCTGGTATGGCGTGGCGCTGCCACTGTACCCGGCCTTTTAAAAGTCTGTGCCTGTTTAATCCCCAGAAACTCTTTTAAGTCATAGGTCAGAAAAGCGCCCAGCATCAGACCCAAAGCCAGCACTAACAGGCCGAACTGCAGCCAGCGCCAGCCACTAAAAGAATATGCCAGAGGAGTAGAAACGGATTTAGTATAAAGATAAGGTGGAATAAAGGTCAGCAAAGAAAAGATGTTATATCCCAGACGGTAGAAGGCATAATATCTCCCTAACCTGGCTTGCATAATCTTCATCATCCACCGCGAAATAAGAAAACTGTGCAAAAACCCAAAAGCAGTCCAGAGAAGGATAATATTGACGTAAACCATTATCTCTCTCCTCTCTTTCGTAGTATCTTCATTTTACTTTTAAATTCACAAAAAATAAAGGCTGCCGAAATGGCAACCTCTTACCAAGTTACAACCCGTATTTCTCCATACGATAGATTAAGGCCGAACGGGTTATTCCTAGTAAACGGGCAGCCTGAGTCTGATTGCCACCACTTCTGACCAGAGCCAGTCGGATTAACTCCCGTTCTACTTCTTCCAGATTGATACCCTCCGGGGGAAAATCCAGTAAAACTCCAGCTACCCGTTGCTTATCTCCGCTTATTTCCCGGGGCAGATTCTCCGGTGTGATTTCATGGCCCGTACAAAGGATTACCGCTCGCTCGATAGTGTTTTCCAGCTCCCTGATGTTGCCGGGCCAGTGGTATTGTTGCAATAAGGCCATCGCTTCCGGGGCAACCCCTTTTAGCCTTTTCCCGGGATCATACTTGCGCAAAAAGTGCTGTACCAGTAAAGGTATATCCTCCCGCCGTTCCCGTAAAGGGGGTAAGTGAATAGGAATAACCTGCAGACGATAGTACAAGTCTTCCCGGAATTTGCCTTCCTGAATAGCTTTACGCAAGTCACGGTTGGTAGCGGCAATAATGCGGGCTTCCAGTTTCAAGGGCTCTGTGCCACCTACCCGCTCATAAGTTCGTTCCTGCAGCACTCTTAACAGTTTGGCCTGCAGGGTCAGCGGCATTTCCCCGATTTCATCCAGAAACAGAGTACCCCCTCGTACCAGTTCCAGTTTCCCCTTCTTTCTGGCATTGGCTCCTGTAAAAGCCCCCCGTTCATGGCCAAACAGTTCGCTTTCCAGCAAATTTTCCGGAATGGCAGCACAGTTAATGGCTACAAAGG
Organism: Carboxydocella sporoproducens DSM 16521; assembly: GCF_900167165.1. Classification (NCBI taxonomy): domain Bacteria; kingdom Bacillati; phylum Bacillota; class Clostridia; order Eubacteriales; family Clostridiales Family XVI. Incertae Sedis; genus Carboxydocella; species Carboxydocella thermautotrophica. The sequence continues at coordinate 13,544 of NZ_FUXM01000037.1, forward strand.
GTTTATTGGCACGACTGCTCTGCAGATGCAGCTGCCGGGCCACCACTTCCTTGCCTGTACCGCTTTCCCCCTGGATCAGCACCGTGGCTGCCGTATCGGCAATACGACCTATCAGCTCACGAATTTCCACCATAGAGGGACTTTGGCCAATTAGGCCCTCCCCCTGCCGTTCCCGCAGCTCTCCCCGCAAATAATCCACTTCCTGGCTTAGTTCCACCAGTGTCAGGGTGCGTTCAATTACAAGTTTTAGCTCATCCAGGTCAAAGGGCTTGGTCAGGTAATCAACAGCCCCGGTTTTCATAGCCTCGATGGCCGTTTCCACTGTCCCGTGGGCAGTGATGACAATGACTGGCAGCTGGGGCTGGTCTTTTTTAATGGTCTTTAAAATTGTTATCCCATCCAGGTCCGGTAAGCGCAAATCCAGTAATACCAGGTCAGGCATTTGTTCACTGACCAGCTTCAGGCCTTCCTGTCCGGTTGCGGCCGTCAGAACCCGGTAACCTGTTTTGTTCAATGCCTTGCTCAATATCCAGCGCAAATGCTCCTCATCATCGATAACCAGTATCGTCGCTGCCATCTCAGCACCCCCTTTGCCCGGCCAGAGGCAGCTTGACGCGAAAAATCGTTCCCGCTCCCCTGCTGCTTTTAACTTCAATCAGTCCCCTTTGCTGTTCTATCATTTTATAGGCCAGGGCCAACCCCAGCCCCATACCCCCGGGTTTGGTGGTATAGAAAGGCTCAAACACCCGGGTTAAATCCTCTTCGGCTATCCCCGGCCCGGTATCAGCAAATTGCACTATCACCCAGTTCTCTTCCTGATAACTACTAATATTCAATTCTCCGCCATCGGGCATGGCTTCAACTGCATTTAAAACCAGATTGAGAAAAACCTGTTTCAATTTCTCTCCATCACCGGCAACCCGAGGTAATTCTGGCTCCAGAGCAGTTTTTACCATGACCTGTTGTCTCTGGATATAGGGACCGGCCAGATACAAAACGGAATCAATGACACTATTTACATTAAGCGGCTGTATCACCGGTGGCACCGGTCTGGCATAAGCCAGAAACTCTTGCACGGTTTTATTTTGCCGTTCTACCTGTTCCTGCAATACCTGCAAATATTCCTGCAACTCCCCCTGGTCCGCAAATTCCTCCCGCATTACCTGTAAAGTGGTTTTCATTATGCCCAGGGGATTACGGATTTCATGGGCCACCCCGGCCACCAGGCGACCGAGAGCAGCCAGGCGGTCATTCTGGGCCAGCTGCTCCTCCAGCAACTTTTTCTCTTCCACTGCATTGGCCAGCTGATTGATGGCAGCTGCAATTTCCCCCAGCTCATCATTGCCCTTTACCGGCAGCCGATAGGAAGAATCCTGGGATAATTGCTCCAGGCCGGCGGTTATCTCCCGAACCCGTTGTTTCATACGGTTCAATAGCCAGAAGGTAGCCAGAACACCGATTAAAGCCGAAAGGGGAATCAGGATTGATACAATCCTGATTCCGGTTCTGACCAGGTTAAAACCCTCCTGAACCCTTTCTACCACCAGCAATGTTCCCTGCCGCTGGCCTCGGGCTGAAATCGGATAAGCACTGGCAATTAATACACCGCCTGGTCCATCTCTGACCACAGTGCGGGGTTGTTGCAGTTCTTCCGGCTTAATCCCGAAGAATCCAGGTTCTCCCGGGGGGCGGCCCGGGGGAGGAAAGAAAATATATTTTTCTCCCTGTACCGGCTGACTGAAAATCAGGTTTGATCCCAGCCGGGGCAGGGAAAGAGCCACTACTACCCGCGGATTGCTTTCTGTCAGCCGTCCGGCCTGTTCCTCAAAGTAAGTTTTGATCAGTTCAGCCGAGGTACCCTTTTCCAGTTGACTAACCAGCCCCCTCTGCAGGCTTTGGCCTGCTACCTCCAGCTTTTCCTTCTTATCCTGCAGAATTTCCTCATTGTAGCGACCCGCCACCACGTGCAGGGAAACCAGGGTAAAGATCAGCAGGGTCAATACACTGCCCAGAATGGTGCCCATCTGAAATACCAGGGATTGGTTAAACTTTCTGCGCAAGTTTGCCACCTCTTCTTACTGATAACGCAGGGCCTCGATGGGATTGAGTTTGGCCGCTTTGTTGGCCGGATAGATTCCAAAAATAACCCCTACCAGCAAGGCAAAACCAAAAGCGATACCGATTATCTGCCAGGAAATAGCAGCGCTAACACCAAGAAACTGATTAAGCAGTTTGGAACCAGCAACACCCAGCACTATTCCAAAGAGACCACCTGCTCCACTCACTACCAGGGCCTCAATTAGAAACTGCCGCAGAATATCCCGCCGTCTGGCTCCGATAGCTTTACGGATCCCGATTTCCCTGGTCCGCTCCGTCACGGTTACCAGCATAATGTTCATTATGCCGATACCCCCTACTAGCAGGGAGATTCCAGCTATTCCCCCCAGCATCAGGGTAAGCATTCCAGTAACCTGACTTACGGTGGAAAGCATTTCTGCCTGGCTAAAAACCCGATAAGCATCGGTATTTTTAAGCTTACGATAAAGTAAATTATCCAGCTGGGCCACTACCCCGTCTACATCTTCAGGGCTGGTAGCCTGAACATAAACAAAGCGAATTCCTCTGGTATTGAGCAGGCGTTCAGCCGTACTCAGAGGTATCATTACTTTATCGTCATTGGAACCAAAGGAAGCAGCCCCTTTTTCCTCCAGCAATCCGACTACAACAAAATTTTCGCCATTGATTTTGATGGTTTTACCAACCGGATTGGTTTGACCAAACAATTCTTTGGCCACCTCAGTACCAACCAGGGCCACCCGCTGGCGCAAGCTAACATCGGAGTCAAGCAGAAACCGTCCCCGCTGGGTGTGAAAGTTACGTACTTCTTCATATTCAGGAGTTACACCCTCCAGGGAAGTATCATATTTTTTATTGCCATATTTAACAGTAACGTTGCCATTGAGCACCGGGGCCACACCCTTAACTCCGGGACGTTCCTGCCACTTTAATACTTCTTCGTAGGTTAGCGTATCATCAGTTTCACTGGACCGTAAGGAAACACTGACCAGGTTTGAACCCAGGCCCTGAATCCGGCCGGTAACCGACTGGCTGGTACCTTGAGCAATGGAAACCAGGATAATCACGGCTGCCACCCCGATAATAACTCCCAGCATGGTGAGGAAGGAGCGCAGCTTATTGGCCTTGATCCCTGCCCAGGCCAGTTTGATAATTTGCCAGTTACTCATCGCCTCCCCTCCTCTGCTAGCAGCATGCCATCCTGAATCCGGACCACCCGGGGCAGGCGGGCGGCAATATTCTGGTCATGGGTGATAATAATTATAGTCTTACCCTGCTGATGTAGCTGAGCGAGAATCTCCATCACTTCCCGACCGGAACGGCTGTCCAGGTTACCGGTCGGTTCATCGGCCAGAATCACCGGCGGATCCCCGGCCAGGGCCCGGGCAATGGCCACCCGCTGCTGCTGTCCCCCGGAGAGCTCCACCGGCTTATGGTCGATTCGATCACTCAGCCCTACTTTTTCCAGGGCCTCTAATGCCCGTTTGCGCCTTTCCGCTCCCCCAATCCCGCGATAGATCAGAGGTAATTCTACGTTTTCCAGAGCCGTCAGACTGGGAAGAAGATTGAAATTCTGAAACACAAAACCGATTTTCCGGTTGCGAATTTCCGCCAGCTCATCCTCATCCAGCTCACTGACTTCTTTGCCATCGAGAAAATACTTGCCTGATGTAGGCACATCAAGACAGCCCAGTATATTCATAAGGGTGGATTTGCCCGACCCGGAGGGCCCAACAATCCCTACCATCTCTCCGGCACTAATGGATAAACTGACATTATTCAATGCCTTGACCAGTACTTTTCCCATCTGGTAATGTTTGCTCAATTCCTCCAGCCGGATCATTATCTCATCCCTCCCGGAGGCCCACCAGCACCCGGGAAGCGGGGTTGCTGATTACTATTGTTCTTGCGTACTACCTCTGGCAAGACCACCCGGTCTCCTTCCTTCAGCCCGCTTTTGATTTCAATCATGGTTTCATTATACAGACCTGTTTCCACCGCTTGCAAGCTGCCAGCCTCAGTCCGGACAAACTTCCTGTCGCCCCGTTCGATGATAGCTTCAATTGGCAACATCAGGGCATCCTTTTTATCCTCAACCAGGATTTCCACATTGGCAGTCATCCCTGCTTTTAACCCGGTAGTATCATCCAGGACCAGAGTCACGTCAAAACTTGCCACTTTGTTCTGCACCGTACCCTGAGCGGCAATTTCCGTCACAGTGCCGGCAAATTTCCGCTCTGGATAGGCATCCACAGTGATTTCGGCTTTCTGACCGGTATAGATTTTGCCGATATCCGTTTCATCTACCGGTACTACCACCTGCAAGCTGGGGCTAAGCAGGGTAGCTAGGATTTGCCCGCTTTTCACCTCATCTCCAACCTGCAAGTTACCACTACCATTATTGCTGGCACTGGTTGTGGCAGAGCTGTTATTGCTGCTTCCACTTAAAGTGCTACTAGCCTGACTTAAATAAACAATTCCGTCCCAGGGAGCGTATATTTTCGTTTCCGCCTGTTGCTGTTCCACTTGTGCCAAAGCCAGGCGGGCTTGTTCTACCCGCAATTCCTGACTGGCGATCTGGGAAACCAGTGAGTCATTGCTGAGGCTGACCAAAAGCTGTCCTTTCCGCACATAGCTGTTTTCATCCACTAGCAGTTTAGTTACCGTCTCACCGGTTAAGGCCCTCACGGTAGTGGTATCAGCCCAGGCCAGTGTACCGGCAGACAATCCGGTTTCCGTTCCAGCCGCAGTCTGAACCGTTACCTGGGTTTTCATTCCAGGGGACAGAGAGCCTGGATTGGTAATTTCAACTGTAACATCATAGAGTTTGGCGCCATTGCTATCGGCCCGACCATTACGGTCGACTTCGGTTACGGTTCCTGTTAAAGTAGTAAATAGATCGGTAACTGTAACTTCAGCTTTTTGCCCCACCTTTATCTGGTTAATCTGAGCTTCATTAAAGGATATTTTTGTTTTCAGTTTACTGCGATCTTCAATAGTCAATAACGTCATGCCTTTTTGTATTTCCTGTCCAGTACTTACCTGAACTCCTGTCACATATCCGCTGACCGGAGCTGTGATCTGCAGCTGCCGTTGCTGGGTTTTCAGGTTGGCCAGTTCCAGCTCCGCCTGTTTTAGTTCCAGGCGGCTGCGGGCCAGGTCATACGCCAGACTATCGGCAGTGATGGTGAACAAAAGGTCCCCTGCTTTTACCTGCTGACCATTCTGGAAATTGATACTGCTGATTTTCCCGCTGACCGCCGTGGTAATACTCTTACTGGCTGCCGGTTGAATGGTGCCATTACCGCTGATGGTAACTTGTAACTCGCCTTTCCGGACAGCGATGCTTGCCTGCTGGCTGGTGGCAGCTGTTTTGTTGCGGCCCAGCCAGCCCCAGGCCGCTCCTGCCACTACCAGTAGACTGATACCGATGATTAAAGCCAACTTTCCTTTCTTCACTTATCTCTAAACCCCCTCGTTTATTTTTTCATTTCTTTATATTGCAATTTGCATGCCAGGGGTTGTACCTGGTTCGATTAGGCTCTTGTTGGGCTAGTGTATAAAAACAAACAAAATGACTGTCTGAAAACAGACAGTCATTTCTTTTCATTTCTCTTTAATTCTATAAAAGTTAAACAGTATAATATTTCTTTAACCGTTAATAAATAATCATATCAGCCTGAGCTAATCTAATGCGATAACCAGCCACAGGCTTAAATCAGCTTAATCAGGGCAATACTAAGTTTGTATATGTACCTGCAAAGTTGTATTCTTTTCCTGTAGTTCTTTAGTTTACAAAATTCGGAGGGGGATATATGTACCGTATTTTGAAAAAACTGCTGGTCGGTGACCCTATGCCTACTAGCCGACTCAGTCATGAAACCATGCCTAAAAGAAAAGCTCTGGCCGTATACGCCTCTGATGCTCTATCCTCTGTAGCCTATGCCACCGAAGAAATCACCCTGGTGCTGGCATTATTCGGCGCTCAGGCCATGGGTTATTTGACACCAATTTCCCTGGCCATTATCTTTTTACTTCTGATCGTCGTTTTATCTTACCGCCACGTAATCAGAGTTTACACCAGTGGCGGCGGTTCCTATGTGGTAGCTAAGGAAAACCTGGGTACAATCTATGGATTAATTGCCGGTGCCTCCCTATTAATTGACTATCTGCTCACTGTTTCCGTTAGCATCTCTTCAGGTACTGCAGCAATTACCTCTGCCTTCCCCAGATTATTGCCGTATACTGTCCATATTGCTATATTCTTTATATTTCTTCTTACTGTTATTAATCTAAGGGGTATTAGTGAAGCTTCAACTATTCTTGCCTACCCACCTTATTTATTTCTTTTCAGTATGGCTTTTATGATCCTCGCTGGACTGTGGCGCTACTACACCTATGGTGCCCCACCTGTAATGCCAGCAGCTCAGCTGCAACCAGTTTATGCTAATTTCGGGCTACTGGCGATTTTGCGCGCCTTTTCCGGTGGTTGTACAGCCCTAACCGGGGTAGAGGCAGTTAGTAATGGTGTGCCTACCTTTAAAGAACCCAAAGCCAGAAATGCTATTATTGTTTTGTTCGCATTAGGCGGTATTGCCATTTTTCTTTTCGGTGGCACCAGCCTGTTAGCGGAGTTATTTGGGGTAGTACCTGTAAAAGGCGAGACCCTGGTTTCCCAAATCGCCGAAATTGCTTTCGGAGGGCGTAACTGGGCTTACTATCTCTTACAGGCCAGCACTGCTTTAATACTAATTCTGGCTGCAAACACAAGTTATAATGGCGCGCCTTTGTTAGCCTCCCGGCTGGCAGCCGATGGTTTTCTGCCTCATTTTCTGACCATTCGCGGAGACCGCCTGGTATATTCAAATGGAATCATTCTCTTAGGAGCAGCTGCCGCCTTTCTGGTCCTGATTTTTCATGGAGACACCCATTTGCTCATTCCCTTGTATGCTATTGGTGTTTTCCTTTCATTTACTCTCTCCCAGATTGGCATGGTAAAACACTGGTTAAAAAACCGGGATAGAGGCTGGCAATTTAATCTTTTAATCAATGCTATCGGTGCAATCATTACCGGTATTGTTACTATAGTAATCGCTACTACCAAATTTACTGCTGGTGCCTGGATAGTCATCATTTTAATACCTCTACTGGTTTATCTGTTCATTGCCATAAAAAGGCACTATGCCGATGTAGCAGAGGATTTATCCACAGCCTGTAATGTGGAAATAAGACACTTTCGAAAAAATACCGTTATCATTCCTGTCAGTACCTTTACCAAGGCTGTCATCAATACAGTACAGTATGCTCGCTCAATTAGTCAGCATATCATAGCAGTTACGGTAAATACCAATGAGCACAATCTGGAGAAATTGCAGCAAAAATGGCAATGTTTTGAATCGGATATTCCTTTAGTTATTCTAGATTCACCCTATCGGTCAATCACCCAGCCGCTGGTGGAATACCTAGAAAAACTGGAACAGGAAGCTGGTCCTGATGAAATCATCACAGTCCTCTTGCCAGAGTTTATTCCCCGCAAATGGTGGCACTTCTTCCTGCACAATCAGACCGGGTTAATTTTAAAAGCCTCGCTGACTCTGAAAAAAGATGTGGTTATTGGTTCTGTACCTTTCCATCTCTCTAAATAAGCGGCCAGAAGGAAAGGATTTTGCACCTATAACTATAGGCAGAAGTGGCCCAAAAGGAGCGCTTTTGGGCCACCCTTTCTGGCCATAAAAACACCCCCATCATCCCTAACAATTTCTTTAAGAAAGGAAGGAACAACAATGAAAGGGGATAAAAATTGCTTTAACCCCAAAACCCCGGATTTTGAAAACCAGGTTAGGTCAAGTTTTGCCAGACAAGCAGTAATGAAACTTATTGGCGCTGAACTGGCTAAAGTAGCACCTGGTGAAGTGGAAATTCAACTCCCTTTTAGAAATGACCTCACTCAACAACATGGTTTCCTGCACGCCGGGATTATTACTACTATTGTGGACAACGCCTGCGGTTATGCCGCTTTGAGTCTGATGCCAGACAATGCTACTGTTCTGACTATTGAATTTAAGGTAAATTTTCTTTCACCGGCAAAGGGAGAGTTGTTTTTGGCTAAAGGTAAGGTTGTAAAACCAGGGCATACAATCACCGTTTGCGCAGGAGAAGTTTTTTCCCTTGAGGGAGAAAAACAAAAGCTCATTGCTACTATGACAGCAACTATGATGATGCTCCAGGGACGTCCTGGAATCCCGCCCGGTTAATAAAGGTTTGACCCCACCCCCATTCTCAGCAATCGAGTAGAAGGGGGTGATTAACCCCCGTCCTCTCACACCACCGTACGTACCGTTCGGTATACGGCGGTTCACCAAGCTTGACGAATGCGATGATAACGTTCAGTTAAACTCTTCAAGCCCTGACTTTGCCAGTAGGCATTGTTCAGGGCGTTATTTAATTGTCGAGACATTCGCCAGTAGCCTTTACGGGCATTAGCCATTATATGGACTACTCGCTCCGGTAGGCCCAAGGCCCGCAGCTCACGGTATCGGGTTCGGACACGTTTCCATTGTTTCCAGACGCACATCCGTAGCCTTCGCCT
>NZ_FUXM01000038.1 GCF_900167165.1 Carboxydocella sporoproducens DSM 16521
TTTATTTTCTTTCTCATGCGCTCTCATATTTCTACCTTAACACCCTAAGTTATCCACATCAAGCCTTAAAGCATAATTTCCTAAACATTAAAAAAGCCTTACCTCCTTTAAATCGGTAAGGCAACTGAGCTTAATGCCCACAATTATTGCTGCAATTATCTTTACTATAATTCCCGGTATCACTGGCAACATAGCGGGTAAGTTTAGCTGCCGAACTGGCATAAGGGGTTTCCCCCTGATAGACAATCAAATGTTTACGCTGATAGCCATGGGGTATAGCAGAATGACAAAACTGACACTTGGCATTTTTTTCCTTCACATGCCAGATATGCAAATTTGTACTTCCTTTCCGAAACCCGGTATAGGTGCCCCCGTAACCGTTAGAAGAATTTCCAGAATCCTTGTTAGTTGTATCAATATAGTTATTAATATCATGGCACCGGAAACAGAGGGCATCAGTAGAACCAGCACCAGTATTTGCGTCCCAGCTCCCTTTCAGTATCCGGTAATAACTGGAACCATGGGGCCCTACAGGCTCAGCAGCAGTTTCACTGCCATGGCAGTCGGTACAAAACATCATTCGGTTCGGGCTCCAGGCTACGCCAAAGCGGTCAGTGCCAACATAGCGGCCATTCCTGGTCTTACCTTGAGCTTCCACCGGATGGTAGGCTGCATTGGCCGGGTTGAATTCTCTGGCTACATCGGTCATAGTTTCCGCCGGACTCTGGTCAAAAGAATAGCTGCTGTGGCATTTGTAACAGAGCTCAAACTGGTACACCACCGTTTTGGGCTGATACAAACTGCTGCTAGCCGGCAAACTGGTCCAGGCCGGACGGGCACCGGTGAAGCCGACACCCTTGACATTTGCCAGTGCCCCCGATGGTTTGGGCGGTTCCGTTGGGTTTGTGGGATCATTTTGCGGTACCGGAGCTGTATTGCTGGCCGAATGGGGATCATGGCAATCATAGCACTCAGCATGCCGGTTCTCCAGGGCCAGGTTGTTGTAGTTTTCCGTATCCTTATGTTTACCATTGTCCACCAGAGTATTATGGTGATAGGCCTTGTTAAAGGGGGTTTTAACATCCGGAGCTCCAGCCAGAACCGGATTTTCTGACGCAGGCTTATGGCACTGGAAACAGATCCCATCCTGGCTGTCACTATCCTCCGGCAGTTTCAAAAGACGATCATAGTCCGAACCATGCTGTTCGTGGCACTGGCGACAACTCTGGATCCCGCGGTTCCAGTGGCCTGAGCCCTTAAAGGAGCGCTTATCCCAGCCGGAAGCATTGGTAGTGATCGGGGTGGCTGGCATTTGCACATCATAGGGAACCTGAATAGTTGCCGAATTCAAGGCCGTAGTTGGTGGACTGCCATCATGGCATTTCAGGCAAAAATCCACCAGCGTGCCCAGCCAGGGCTGTTTGGTGTTATCCGGATCGGAAACCGCCGCTCCGGTAGCGTTAGCTGGAAATAGTTTAGGTGCAACCGTATGGGGCCCATGGCAATTGACACATTCTACCTTAGTTCCATTGGCCTGCTGGTCAACAGTGAAAATATCATGCCGGGAGCCCTTGCGGTTGAACTGCTCCTGAATATCTGCCGTGCCGGAAGCGGAAACGGCCGGGTTGTTATGGCACTTGAAACAGAGACCTTCCTCCCGGGCCAGGGTCAGGCGCCGGTTGGGACTGGCGTGCTTGTCATGACATTTCACACAGGTTATCTGCGTGCCGGAAGCCGGCTGCAGCAAGCTCTTGCTCAGGTCATAATGAGCCGCCTGGGAATTGGTATGATCACCAAAGGTATTTTCCCAGTAATCTGCGCTCCAGTTACGGTCTACCGGGCCATGGCAGGCTAAACAATACTGGTTGCCCTGGTAATAGTAGTTGCTGCCATCACTGGATCGCAGCCAGCGAGGGTACAGGTCACTGGTCCCCGGAATTTTATCCCCGTGGGGATTATGGCAGTCAGTACAGGCCAGTAGAGCCCGGGTTCGTCCCGCCAGAGCTGCCTCACTGCCGCTGATGGGATGAAAGACATTATTTTGCCCCCAGGCCAGTAAATCTGGTTTCAGCAGATAGCGGCTGCCCCAGCCATCGTGGCAGGTCAGGCACAGCAGGGGCTGGGAAGGTTTGGCCAGCAAACGGGCCGTCAAACCCTGATGTCCCCGGTGACAGATACCGCAGCGCCATTCCTCCTCATCATAGTAGCCATGGGGACTGGGCGGAACAAAGACTGCTACAGGCGCACTGGGCTGAGAAGCCAGGTTGGCCTGATCTATGGCGATGACCCTGTACCAGTAGGTTCGCTTTGCCTGTACGGCGGTATTTTTAAACAGCAGATTGCCGGCAGCTACCTCCCCTACCACAGTAAAACTGCCTGGAGCACCATTCAGGTCCGGGGCCCGCTCGATCCGATAAAAAGCCAGTCCTAAACCAGAATCCGTAGCTTCCTCCCAGCGGATTTCCACCTCACTGGAAGTCAAGGCCGTTGCCCTTACTCCCCGGGGCTGGGTCGGCGGGATGGTATCAGTCGGTTTGGTTTTACCGGTTGCTGTCGGTGATGGAACCGATTCATTGCCTGCTGCATCCACTGCAGTAATGTAATAGTCATATTCCGTATCCGGCTGCAAACCATTAACATCAGTATCAGTAAAGTTCAATTCACTGGCAGCAGTAGTACCCACCAGGGTGTAGGAGGAAGAACCTGCAGGTTTGCGATATACCCGATAAGCAGTAACCCCTATATTGTCGGTAGCATACTCCCAGTTCAGCTGGATTTGCCGGTCACTGATTACCTGTAAATTCAGCTGGCCTGGAGCCTGGGGCGCGGTGACATCAGGAATATAGATTCGTACCTCATCAAAGCGGATGGCGGTCCAGGTACCCAGGTCAGCATCATTGTTTTTCAATTTCCCATAAAGCCGGATGGTATAGGTCCCGGTGCTATTAAAAGCACTGCTGATATCCAGATCCTCTACCCGCTGCCAGCTGGCTTGATTGGCTTTAGTGGTATTGGACCAGAGGGTAACCGTGGAGCCATCCGGTCGCTTCAGGAAAATATAGGCATCCTGGAATTGCGGCTGCAGATTCTTATCATTAAACCAGTTTTTCTTCCAGGCAAAGGATAACCTGAAGGTTCTGCCACCACCCGGGAGATAGGTGACTGGAAAAGATTGTTCCAGATAGCGCGCCCCCTGCCGCTCTTTACCGTTGGCTAAATATCGAAAGCTGCCCCCCAGTGCAGTGATTGTTTTACCGCCATTGATTATGTTGCCACTGTAACCCACCCCATCCCAGGCGGTTGTAAACCCGGAACTCTGGCGGAAACTGCTGTCATTTACAGCAAGCCAGGGGGAGCTGTTTTTAATAAAACTGCTGTTTTGCAAGACATTTTCCGCTGGCGGGATACCGGTTCCCGCCGCAACCCCCGGCGTGCCACCGGTATCAGGCAAAGTTACAGCCGTCATTTCCATATCATTGATCGAATAATTGCCATAACCATCCACTGCTCTGATGGTAAAACTGTAGAGAGTCTGGGCCCGTAACCCTGTTACTGAATAATGATAGGCGGATGAACCTGTCTCCGGGATGACAGCAACAGGTGCCTTATCCCCATTTACATAGATGCGATATTCCGCCACCCCGCGGTCATCAGTAGCTGGCCCCCAGCTCAAATCTACCTGGCTGGAGCTAACGGTTTGGGCCTGGGGACTGGCTACCGTTGTCGGCCGGGTGACATCCGGAGTTTTTATTTCCAGATAGACCTCATCCAGCCAGACTGCCGTCTGCAAGCCATCCTTTTGCTCACCGTTTTCAAGATAAAAGTAAAATCGCAGCTGGTAATTACCGGCTTGAGTTAGATACCCGCCCAGGTCCAGCTCTTCTATCGTATGCCAGGAGTTATCATTACGGCGTAAGCGGTCCGTCCAGATCAGAGTCTGTTTACCATCGGGTAAGCGTAACAGCACCGCCAGATTGTGGGCCAGGGGCATCACATTGCCCTGATAAAATTTTTTCCAGGCAAAACTGAGGCGTCCGGTAGCCCGGGGCTGCTGAACATTAAATTCCTGGTAATAGGTGATAACTCCTTTCCCAGTCTGTGCCTCACTGCTGGCTGCAGTAACTTTTAAGGCACCACCCTGGGCCTGGATTTGCTGCCCGTTATTCTTAATAGTTCCAGAATAACCATCTGCGTCCCAGACAACAGAAAAACCCGGATCAGGTGCAGGATCCCCCACCTCGCTAGACCAGCCTGAAAGGCCGGAAGAAAAAGCACCGTTGGTTATAACTGTATCCGCATTCAATGGCCAATTCAGGAAAAATATTGCTGACATCGCAATCACAAGCAGCCCAATAAATACCTTGTTTCTCATGCTCCCACCAGCTTTTCTCATTTTTGGTGACAGTTCTGACAAACGCCCATATTGTTCAGACGCCGCAGATAACCATAGCCCGAGAAAGAATCCACCGTTCTGGCCCCATGAGCAAAATGACAGGTCAAACAAACCACCCTGGCCTCGGCCGTAACAGGGGGATTGCGACTGGGCTCCGGTGTTAGACTGCCATCATCAGTAAAGGTTGTCCGGTCATCCCCTACTTCTGCCAGATAAACAAACTGGCTAACCGGTATTTGTTCGGGAACCCCACTGCCTGCAGCCCGGTAAACCCGGTAGCCTACTGCATTGCTAATGGGTGCCCAGGCCAAATACACCCCATTATTGACCGTTTCCACCTGGACTATATTCCCCCGGGTGGATTCGCCTAAAGCGTTAAAGGCTGTTACCAGATAATTATAGGTTCCGTTTAATGCGCCTGCCGTTAGGGATGCTGTCTGAATCCGCACTCCCGCGGGAACTCCCTGGGTGGGTAAAGTGGTCAGGAGACCGGGTTCTGGAAAACTGATGCTATAGCCGCCAGTTAAAGGCACATTTACCCGGTGACGCCAGCGGTCTATGCCACCAAAACTGTCACTGCTCATATATTCTTTAAAATCAACGTGACAGGCAGTACAAAAATCCACTATCCCTGACTGATAGCTGATAACCTCCCGACCGGAGGCTGTAGGGAGCGCCCTTCCCGGGCCTGCAATCTGCGCGATCACCCTGATTCCCGTCACCCCATTGACTCTGGTTTGCAAGTTGCGGTGATTATCGGTACCGTGGGGATTATGGCAGGAGGTGCATTTGAGCAGAAAAAGATTGCTGTTATTGCCCGGAATAAAGTTGGTTTGTCCAACCAGATGGGTAGTAGTGTAGCCATATGCGGGATCAAAGCCCCCGGCAGGACTGGCTACCTCAATTACCCCGTTAAAAAAGGTGCCTTTTCTGACATTGTAGTTACTCTGCGTACCATCATGGCAGAGCAAACAGGTATCCTCTACCGTGCTGGCCCGTAGGAGTCGCAGACCCGGACTGCGGTGCAGACTGTGACACCTGCCGCACATTTCCGTGGCTGTGCTATATTTCCCATGAGGAGAAATATAGGCCCAGGCCGGAGTGGTAAAGAGCAAGCAGGCCATTATCAGAATTCCAAGCCTCATCCCCTTCTTATCCCCCCTGCTGAATAAATTGCACGACGCGATTATTTCCTTTATCTATAACCAGTAACCGGTTCCTGGCCCAGGCAATGCCATCAGGCATTAATAATCCGCCTAATTCTTCCGGTACCTCCAACCGCGCTGATAGTTGCAGCTTTTCATCTAAAACAATAACCGTGTTTTGCATCGCCTCTGCTACATAAACCCGTCCCTGTTCATCAACGGTTATACCCCGCGGATTGCTGAACCAGCGTTGTTCTCCGCCGTCCACTATCCGCACCAGTCCGGTAGCAGGATTATATATCAATAAGCGTCCATTTCCCGAATCAGCAATTAGTACCTGACCATTACCCTTAACTGCTAAACCCATGGGAAAGCTCAAAACCCCGGTCATCTGGTCCCCACCAAAAGCCCATGCCAGCCTTCCTTGAGCATCAAAACATTCAATTTCCTGTTTAGCTTTATTTACCACATATAAATTACCCTGATTATCCAGACAGAGGGCAGTAGGAACAAAGGGTTGAGGAGTTTTTAACCTGGCTATACCCTGTGAATTTCCTGCTTGGTCAAAAACCTGAATACGGGCATTTCCCAGTTCCGCTACCCAAATTCGTCCTTGTCGCACTGCAATCCCAACAGGATAATCCAGCTGTCCTGATGCTGAACCATACTGGCCAAAACTCCTCAACTCCCTGCCTTTCTGATCAAAAACCACAACACGATGATGAGCTGAATCAGTAACGTATACTCGCCCATTTTCATCAACGGCAATGCCGCTGGGATAGTGCAATCCCCCCGAGCTGACAGAAAAAAAACCGCTCAATAAAAAACCGGACACATTGTTTCTCCCTACCCGGGGTTGGGCAGAGAAGAAATAGACTAAAAGTAAGCTCCCTAACCCTAATACCAGTAGTCCAATCATTAGATAAACCTGGTTATTCTTTTCTATTTCCCCTCTCAAGGAGCCTTCACCTGGCTTTCGCAAATTAGTACTTCTTTACTAAACATTGTATTATTTTTAGCAAGTAATTAAAATAAATTTTCTGAAAAATAGCTCCATTTTAGCACAATTGTACTATACCCCTACTATTGGTTCCCAGCTCTGGCAATAAAAAAGCTTACCGCCCCCCCTGAAGGGGTTGGTCGGTAAGCCTGGATAACTTTCAGCGCTGGAGCTACAAAATAACCTGAAAGCGTTCTGGTTCAATCCCAAAATCCCGATAATATGTCTGCCAGTCCTCGCACACATTCCCTTCCAGCAACATCAGTAACTGATCTTGCGTGAGCGGGAATCCCGGCACATTTTGCAGAAGGGGGACCAGAAATTTCATTAAACCCACCGGGAGATGAATTTTGTGCAACTTCTTTCCCAGGGCCTCTGCCACCATCTCTAAAATCTTCAGATAAGAAAGGCGCTCCGGCCCTCCTACCTCATAAACTTTATTCAAAGTATGGGTTGTCTCCAGACCGCGGGCAAATCCCTCGGCCACACTGGCAATGGAGACAGGTTGGAGTTGAAAAGAGCCATCCCCGATGACCGGAACCAGGGGAGCCTTACGCACAAGGTCAGCCAGCTGGGCCACAAAATTGGGCCCTGGTCCCCCCTGGCCGAAAATAACAGAGGGCCGGAAGATAGTATAGGCCAGCCCGGATTGCCTGACTATCTCTTCCGCTGCCCATTTGGACTGATGATAGCTGGAAACTGCTCCTGGCCTGGACCCCAGGGCGCTCATATGTAAAAATCGTTTGACCCCGGCTTCTCTGGCCTCTGCTACCACATTGCGGGTACCTTCAACATGAATTCTCTGCATAGTAATATTCCTGCCGGGAATTTCCCGAATGATGCCTACCAGGTGAATTACAGCCTCACAACCAGCCATGCCACCAGGCAGAGAGGCTCTATCAGTTATATCGCCAGCTATTAAAGATAGTTGCGGATGATTTATCCCGGTTTTTCTGGACCTTTGCAGGACTATAACCTCATGCCCTCGCTCCAGCAATTTTTTTACCACAGCAGTCCCGACATAGCCACTGGCACCCGTTACAAAAACTTTCATTTTTTCTCCCTCCACCCAGAAACTCAATAAAAGCCTTCGCCGAAAAGAAAAAATTTCCTGCTGAAGGCCGAAAATTTAAACAAATAAGGGCTTACCGCCTCCAGGAAAATAATGAGTACGGTAAGCCCGAAATTTATCGCCAGGAAATAAGTTCCCTTATTAAATAGCTCCATTTCCACGCTCGCCGGTACGGATGCGCAAAGCATCTTCCACCGGTAATATGAAAATCTTGCCATCGCCAATCCTGCCCTCCCGGGCCGTATCTGCGATTAACTTCACCAGTTCATCCACTTTCTCCGCCGGTACTACCAGTTCTATCTTCACCTTGGGCAACAGATTGATATTGTACTCTGCCCCCCGGTAGACCTGGGTATAGCCTTTTTGCAGACCACAACCAAAAACCTGGGAAACTGTCAGACCCTGAATCCCGAAGCGGTTGAGGGCCTCTTTTACTTCTTCCAGCTTGCTTGGTCGAATAATCGCTTCTATTTTTTTCATTTCTCTCTCCTCCTCACTTCATACCCAGTTGAGAAGACAGGGGGCCGCCCAGAGTAAAATCGGGATAGGCCTCTTCGCCATGCTGGGTCAGATCCAGTCCCGTTACTTCCTCCTCGGCTTCTACCCGTAATGGCAGGAACAGGTTAATTGCTTTCAAAATCAGATACGTCCCGATACCGGCAAATAGGTAGGTCGCCGCCACACTGATAATTTCCGCCTGTAACAAATCAGTCTTGCCGCTGATCAGTCCGCCATCCATGGCAAAAATACCGGTGGCTATAGCCCCCCAGGTGCCACCCAGGCCATGACAACCAAAAGCATCCAGGGCATCGTCATAGCCCAGCTTTTTCTTCAAAATGGCTACCCCGAAGTAACAGACAGCTCCACCGATGGCACCAATAGCCAGGGCTGACAGTACCGAAACAAAACCAGCTGCTGGAGTAATGGCTACGAGACCCGCCACAGCGCCGCTTGCTACTCCTAAGGCCGTGGGTTTACCGTGATGCAGCCATTCCAGAAACATCCAGGCCAGGGCCGCTGCAGCGGCGGCAGTGTTGGTAGTAACCAGGGCCAGAGCCGCGGTAGCATTAGCTCCCAGGGCACTGCCGGCATTAAAACCAAACCAGCCAAACCAGAGCAGCCCGGCTCCCAGTACCGTCATCGGCACCTGGTGCGGTGCCATGGGTTCATGGCCATAACCGCGGCGTTTGCCTAAGACCAGAGCCGCTACCAGACCGGAAACCCCGGAGCTGATATGCACCACCAGGCCACCGGCAAAATCCAGGGCTCCCAGTTTGGCCAACCAGCCACCGCCCCAGACCCAGTGCGCCAGAGGGTCATAAATCAGAGTTGCCCATAACAGGATAAAGAGCAGATAAGCGCCAAAACGCATCCGTTCAGCGATGGCTCCGGAAATCAAGGCCGGAGTAATGATGGCAAACATTAACTGGAATGCCATAAAAACAAAAGCAGGTATACTGGGAGCTATCGGTAGGGTTTTATCAGCCAGTCCCTGCAAACCCAGGTGTTCCAGGCCTCCGATAATCCCCTGCCAGTCAGGACCGAAACTGAGAGTATAGCCGAAAACAACCCATTGTACAGAGATAAGTCCGAGAGCCGCCAGGCTCATCATAATAGTATTGAGCACGTGTTTTTTGCGGGCCATGCCACCGTAGAAGAGAGCCAGTCCTGGAGTCATCAGCATCACCAGGGCTGTAGCCACTAACATGAAAGCTGTATCCCCGCTGTTAATATTCATTGTTCCTCACCCTTTCTGCTATTTGAAAGTGAGGACTTCATTGCCCTTCTACCTCAAAGGCCAGAATAATGGCCTCGGCAATGGCCTTCATTGGCTTGCCTTTATCCATGCTCTGTTTTTGAATGCGCCGGAATGCTTCCTCTTCACTGAGGCCGAAATGTTTCATCAATAACCCTTTGGCCCGATCCACCACCTTTCTGGTTTCCAGTTGCCGTTGCAGTTTATCCAGTTCCCGGTCCAATTCCACTTGCCGCTGATAATTGGCTACCGCCAGAGCCAGAGCAGGCAGCACCTGATTCTCCCCTGCCGGCTTAAGTATAAGGCCAAAAACCCATAAGCCTTTCAATTTTTCAAGGGTCTGCGCTTGAATATATTCTCCCGTCAGCACCATTGCTGCCAGCCGACCCCCATCCAGTTTTTCCACCAGCTCCAGCCCGCCGGCCGGGGGCAAATTGAGATCAACAACAACCAGGTCAGGCAAGGTCTGGCGGATTAATTGCAGGGCTGTCTGGCTGTCCCCTGCTTCCCCCAGCACCTGGTAACCAGCCCGGGACAGGATGCGCACCAGCTCTTTTCTGTTTTTTTCACTGGCATCAGCCAGCACTACCCGCACTCCATACATAAGCCTCCTCCTTTCCGGGAGAAATAAAAAGGCACCTCCTGGGGATATTCTCCCCCTGGAAGCGCCATTGCTTGCCTGCGGTACGCCCTTGCACCGCCTGTATTCCCTGTTATGTTTTCATTATAGCAGAGGATTTCACTCCCGGCAACCCCTGGTCCTCATGTATACTGGATTAAACTTTTTACCAGCTGCCAGGCCTGGTCCCGGTTCTGGATCTTTCCTAGAGCCTGAGCCTCCAGCAGTTCCCTTAGCATGCGGCCGATTTCCGCCCCCTTGATGTGCGGGAAAGCGGCTGCCAGTTCATCCCCTCTCAGCATTGGTTCCGGTTGCCAGCGTTCTTTTTCCTTGAGCCAGGTGTCCCATAAGCCCAAAATAAAGGCCTGGAAAGTCTCCCACTCTTCCTTGTCCGGTTTGTACTTGACTTTTGCCGCCAGGTCCGCTACTGCCAGCACCAGCAGGTCAGGTAAATCCTCTCCCACGTCCCGGTAAAAGCGATACAAAGCCCGGCGGCTGGGCTTGCCTTTTACCGGCCGGGTATTGAAGAGATGCAAAGGGCGCATATGTAAAGCTACCAGCTTTTGGAGCAACTGGGCCTCTCGCCGTCCCCAGGTCAGGCGGCGGACCAGAGGACCGATGAGAGTTGCTCCTTCCCGCTCATGGCCGTAAAAGACAATCCGTCCGCTTTCCCTGGTCATGGCGGTTTTGGGTTTGCCCATGTCATGGAACAGAGCCCCCAGTTTCCAGACCTGGTAACGTTGCCTGGGGTGGCGGGTTAATCTTTCGACCGCTCTCTTTTTTACCACCTCGGCCAGTTCTGCCCCTAACCATTGCTCTGGCTCGGCCAATATCTCTTCCATGATTTCCAGTACCGCCAGGCAATGACGTCCCACTGTCACGGTATGATGGAAATTCTGTTCAGCGGTCATCATTTCCTCCAGCTCCGGCCAAACCTGGTAAAAGAGCCCCCTCGTCTCCAGGTCGGCGGTAATCACGGCCGCCGTCCCCGGCAGGGCAAAGAGCTGACTGATTTCTTCCCCTATTCTTTCCCGGGCCGCCAGGGCCAGCAGGGTTTGTTCCCGGCTCAGCATTTCCTCCAGTTCCGGGGCAAAGGTCAACCCGAAACGGGCGGCAAGGCGCAGGGCCCGCAGAAGCCTCACAGGGTCATCCTGGAAAATGCGAGGATGACAGGGAGCCAGCATCCGTTCCCGCCAGTGCCCCAGCCCTCCCAGGGGATCAATAATCTGGTCCGTCCCTGCCGGATGGCCTGCCTCTGTCAGCGGTAAGGCCATAGCATTAATGGTAAAATCCCGGCGCCGCAGGTCCTGAATCAGACTGTTGCCCTGTCGGGCAGCCAGGTCGATGACCAGTTCGCCAGCAACCACCCGACCGACATCATTCTCTTCATCCAGAGGTACAAAACTGGCTGCCAGCTCATCTGCCAGGCGCCGGGCCAGATTCAGCCCCTGACCGCGGGGGACGACAAAGTCCAAATCCTTGGCTTCAACCCCGGCCAGTAAGTCCCGCACATAGCCCCCTACCAGATACAGCTCCTGCCCCTCGGCCCGGCAACGGCGAGCAAAGGCCCAGACTTGCTCCAGCATTTCAGTCCCTCCTATCGCTTGATGGTTATGGAGGTTATTTCTTTCCTGTCATTGATTTTCAATACCGCATAATCCCCAATTGCAATATCATTAAAGACTGACTTCTTGCCATCGATTTTAATCTCAGCCCCCGGGGCCAGAGTCAGTTTCCCTTCCACTTTTTCGCTGTTATCATCCAGGGCCTGGTCCAAAGTCAGGGTCTTTTGGCGATAATCAATGGTGACAATCTGCCCCTCCACCTGTTTTTCTACTCCATTAGATTCCGGCTGCTTTTCCGGAGTCGCTGTTGTTTCATCCTGGACCACTGGCGGATTTTTCTGCGCATTTGGGGCAGGCTGTTCTGTGCCCGTTGAATCTGTAGTTATATTCTGCTCAGCTGCTTGCCAGGGCCATTGCCCGGTAAGATAAAACCGCGTCGCAGCACCACCGGTCAATCCAGCCAGAGCCATGACCACCAGCCAGATAATAAAGGTTTTTCTTTTCACAGTTGTGATAGCCTCCCTATCATAATCTGTCGCAACTGCTCCATTTTCTCCGGATCCAGCTGCCGCCCCAGCGCCGGGGTCTCCCAGAACCGGCGGGGCACGGTGATCTGTTCCAGTTTAAATCCTAACTGACGCTTCAGTACCATTTTTTCTCTATATATCTCCCGGCCCAGTTGTCTGAGCTGCTCTTCAGTCCACTCATAACCCAGTGCCTTAAGTCCCTCGGCTACTGTGGCCAGGTCATAAACCTTACGAGCGAAGAGGCAAATAACCAGGGAGTTAAGGGTGTTGCGGATTTCCTCCTCCTGAATGATAGCATCTACCAGTTCTTCCGGAGTCCGGTCCTTTCGCTCCTGGTCAATAGCATAGCCGCCATTGTCCAGGTGGGAGTGACGGGCGCCAAACGCCTGGCCCAGGATATTAGCATAGCCGGTATGATAACCTGCCACTTCGTTTTTGCCCAGCACACAGGCAAACTCAGTCCCGCCATAACGTTCCGCTGCCAGCCAGGTGCCCTGGGCCAGGGTGCGATAGAATTCATTGGGCTGTTTAATCAGGTAATCCATGGCCTGTAAATAGGGCTCCGGCTGACCAAATGCCAGATGGGTAAGCAACTCCTCTTCTCCGATTAACCCTTTTTCCTGGGCCTCAGTTGCCCAGGCCAGTGCCACCCCGGTGGAAATGGAATCCAGGCCATAGAGCTCGGTCCGCTCAATCAAGGCATAAACATGGCGGTGGTCAGTTAATCCCAGCATAGTACCCAGGGCATAGACCAGTTCGTGGTCATAAGAAACCGCTACTGACTCATATTCATAGCCTTCAGCAAACTGTCGGCGATGAATACCGATATGAATGCAGCCTACCGGACAGCCGGCACAGGCGATTTTGCGGATCAGAGTCTCCTGGGCAAAAGTTTCCCCGCTCAGATTAAGGGCTTCCGGATAGGAAGAAGCCTGCAGGTTGCGAACCGGCAAGCCCCCCATTTCATTCAGGGGCTCCACATTGCCCGTCGTCCCCAGACCGTGGTATTTTTCCATAATATCGGTTTCCACTACTTTTCTGAAAATCTTGCTATAGACCCGTTGATACTCCTGGGGCCTGGCAATGGGATAATTGTGATCACCATGAACTACAATGGCTTTTAAATTCTTGCTGCCAAAAACCGCTCCGAGTCCCAGTCGGCCAAAATGGCGATAGGTATCCACATTTACTCCCGCGTAAGCTACCAGTTTCTCCCCGGCCTGACCGATACGCAAAGTGGAACGGTGGCCTTTGCCAGGGGATAACTGTCTGAGCAGTCGTCCGGTTTCTTCTGTGGATAAGCCCCAGAGGGCCCGGGCATCATTAAAATCTACCTGATGAGGTGTAATGGTCAAATAAGCAGGGCTTTCTGCCTTCCCTTTAATGACAATGGCATCATAGCCGGCAAAACGCATGGCCATGGCAATGCGCAGCCCGGCATAGCTTTCCCCCAGTTCGCCGGTAAGCGGAGACTTGAACATGGCCACTGCTTTGGTTACTACCGGATAGACTGTGGACATGGGTCCAATAGCCAGTATAATCGGCTGGTCAGGATGAAATGGATCCAGCTCCGGTTTTAGATGCTCTTTCAACAACTGCGTGGCCACTCCTACCCCACCCAGCCAGTTCAGTAAATCCTGGCGCCGTTCAATGGCAATCTTGCGACGGCTTAAATCTATGGTTAAAACCCGCATACCACCTTGATTAAACATCAGCCCCGCACCTCCATAGTCAATACTCCGTGGGGACAGAAACGGGTGCAGGTCCCGCATTGGATGCAGATAATGGGTTTTTCTCGCTGTTCATCGAAGTGGATGGTTTTGACTACACAGGCTTCAACACAGGCCCGGCATCCCGTGCATTTATCGGGGTTAAATTTAACCCCTCCGCCCTTACGGGGCAGCAAGGCTTCCACCCGGCAGGCAGCGGCACAGGGCGCATCCAGACAGCCCCGGCAGATATCAGCTACCAGTTTGGACTGTAGGCCTCCCTGAGTGCGAATCTGGATAGCACTTTGCCGGGGGCTAAAACTTTTATGAACCGTTCTGGCACAGGCCAGCATGCAGGAATAGCAGGCAATACAGCGGTTCATACCAGGTGCCTGCAGGATCTTTTCCGCCATGCTCTCTCACTCCTCTAAAACTAAAATGCTCTTTTATTATACACCAACTGGAAATGTAATAAAATAGCCTTAACCTGGACACAATTTTTGCAACCTGTATTCTTCCCCTATTTTGTTTATCTCATGTTCTTCCGTGGTATCGGTATGCTGTCCGGTTCAATTGTTTCACGGTCATAATGAAGAGGGAACATTAAAAGGAGGCAGTCGCCTCCTTTTGCTCTTGTTACAAATTATAGACCTCTTCTCCCCGCAAGGTATTAATGCCAGCTTCTGTCAGCACCTGGATGGCTCGTTCCGGTTCTTCCACCCGAAATACCACAACCGCTTTATCAGTCGCCTTTTCCACAAAGGCATAAACATATTCAATATTTAGCCCGGCATCCTGCAAGGCAGTGAGGGCAGCATTCAAACCCCCGGGAGTATCATCAATTTCCACTGCCAGCACTTCCGTAATACTGACCGCAAAACCAGCGGCTTTCAGCACCTGATAAGCCGTCTCCGGGTCATTGACTATCAAACGCAGAATGCCAAAATCGCTGGTATCGGCCAGGGAAAGGGCGCGAATATTGATTTGATGCTGGGCCAGAATTTCCGTTACCCGCACCAGGCGCCCGGCCTTGTTTTCCAGAAACAGGGATATTTGCTTGATTTTCATCATCCCACCTCCTACAATTCCCGTTTGTCCACGACCCGCTTGGCTTTTCCTTCACTGCGAGGAATGGTCCGGGGTTCCACCAGCTTGATTCTGGCGGAAATGCCCAGGACACTCTGGATTTCCTGCCTTAATTTGTATTCCAGTTCTTCCAGCCGGCGCACCTCATCGGAGAACATGCGCTCAGACACTTCCACCCAGATCTCCAGCTGGTCCAGATTATCCTTGCGGTCTACCACCAGCAGATAATGGGGCTCGGTTTCCCCGATTTCCAGCAGCACGCTTTCCACCTGGGAGGGGAAGACATTGACCCCGCGGATGATCAGCATATCATCACTGCGGCCCATCACTCTCTCCATGCGGACAAAAGTCCGGCCACAGCTGCAGGTTTCCCGGTGTAAGACGGAAATATCCCGGGTACGATAACGGATAACCGGGAAGGCTTCCTTATTCAGAGTAGTGAAAACCAGTTCCCCTTTTTCCCCATCAGGCAGGACTTCTCCGGTTTCCGGGTCGATGATTTCAGGCAGGAAGTAATCTTCATTGATATGCAAGCCATTCTGGGCTTCACATTCACAGGATACCCCCGGCCCGATGATTTCACTCAAACCGTAAATATCCAGGGCCTTGATGCCCCAGGCTGCTTCCAGCTCCTTGCGCATGTTATTGGACCAGGGTTCGGCACCGAAAATACCGATGCGTACCGGCAATTCCCGCGGGTCCACCCCCAGTTCCCTTGCCTCCTCTGCCAGGTAGAGAGCATAGGAAGGAGTACAGGCCAGGACATTGGTGCCAAAATCCTGCATCAGCATGATCTGGCGTTTGCTATTGCCCCCGGATATAGGAACAACCGTACAACCCAGTCTTTCTGCCCCATAATGAAAACCCAGACCACCGGTAAAGAGGCCATAGCCATAGGCGATCTGAATAGTATCTTCCGGCCTGACCCCGGTCCAGGAAAGACAGCGGGCCATCAACTCTGCCCAGTTGGCAATATCCTGCCGGGTATAGCCTACTACTGTCGGCTTACCAGTAGTACCTGAGGATGCATGCACTCGTACTAATTCCTCTTTGGGAACAGTAAATAAGCCAAAGGGATAATTATCCCGCAAATCCTGTTTGGTAGTAAAAGGCAAGAAACGCAAATCTTCAAGACTCCTGATATCTGCCGGAGTAATACCCCTGGCTTCAAAGGCCTGGCGATAAAATGGAACTTTTTCATAAACCCGTTTTACCGTTTCCTGCAAAGCTGCCAGCTGCTTTTGCCTTAACTCTTCCCGCGGCAGCCGTTCTGTTTTGAGATCCACTACTGCCATCCTGCCAACTTCCCCCTTACCTGTTAGTAAAAATTTTGGAATATATTCGCCAAAAACATGGAAATTCCTGCTGCCCTGTAATAAGTTTTCAACAAACGTTTTTTCGTTTATCCACAATATCCACAGGCTTATCCACAGATAAAATCCTTGATTTTTCTATGGTCACAAATATTTTTCCACAACATGCACAGCGAATTTACCCACATATCCACAAAAAAAGAGAGGCCTTAATCCTCTCTTTTCCACAACCAGTATTCTACCGGTGCATCCGCTAACACACAGGGCACTTCTAGCGGATTAGGCCCGATTATCAGTTCCAGGCCGTTATAATACTGTACTGGGGCTGCCTGGTTTTGCAGTGCTGCATAGGCACATAATTGCATGTAAGTGGTACGATCAACCAGCAATTTACTCGGTTTCACCCCCGCTTTTTCTAGATCCTTTATCTGCATCTCGATGATAGTCAATAACTGACACAACCTCTCTCTGGGAAGAGAAACGGATAACCATTGCGGGTCAACCTTGCTCATTTCTCTTCTCCTACTTCCTGCGAGGTATTTACTACAGGTTTATGCGGAGGTAATGGCTTTTGTGCCTCTTGTACCAATAGTATCAAACCAGCGGTAAATTAGCCTCAGCATTCAAATACAAGTCATCCCGGTAACCCGCCTGCCAGAGATACCAGCCGGCAGCCCCGATCATAGCCGCATTATCAGTACATAGATCCAGCGGTGGATAATAAAGCTTTAAACCGGCCTGTTGTGTGCGCTCCTCCAGCCGCTGGCGCAAGCGGCTGTTAGCGGCTACACCACCGGCCAGCAGTATCCTTTCTACTCCTGTTCTCCCGGCCGCTTGCAGCGTCTTTTCCACCAGTACATCGATAACCGCTTCCTGAAAGGCCGCCGCCAGGTCAGCCTTGTTCACTTCTTCGCCCCGCTGGCGGGCCCGGTTGAGATAATTGAGGACCGCTGACTTCAAACCACTAAAGGAAAAGTCCAGACTCCCTTCTTCCAGAAAAGCCCTGGGTAGAGAAATGGCTTCCGGATTCCCTTCCCGGGCCAGCCGGTCAACCAGGGGCCCGCCGGGGTAGCCCAGCCCCAGGGCCCGGGCTACCTTGTCAAAAGCCTCACCGGCAGCATCGTCCCGGGTGCGACCCAGACGTTCGAAACGACCATGTTCCGGCAGATAAATCAGATCAGTATGCCCTCCACTCACTACCAGACAGAGGGCGGGTAATTCCAGCCCGGGATGAGCCAGGAAATTGGCATAGATATGTCCGGCCAGGTGGTTAACCCCGATTAAAGGTATATTCAGCGCCCAGGCTATAGCTTTGGCTGCAGATACCCCGACCAGCAGGGAACCCACCAGACCCGGCCCTCTGGTTACTGCCACTGCCCCCAGGTGTTCCCAGTTGAGCTGGGCCTGTTGCAGGGCCTGTTCCAGCAGCGGATTCAGGGTTAATAAATGCTGACGGGAGGCAATTTCCGGCACCACGCCGCCGAATTTTTGATGGACAGGAACCTGGGAGGCCACCACTGAAGCCAGCAAGCGGGGAGCAGGGCCCAGAATGGCTACTGCTGTTTCATCACAGGAAGATTCGATTGCCAGAAGATACAAACCTCATTCTCCTTTCCCTTCGGCTTGGTCCAGATAAAGCCACATCAACAGAGCATCTTCCCCATTATCCTGATAGTACCCTCGCCGTCGCCCGGCCACCGTAAAGCCAAGACTGCGATAAAGCCTCTGTCCCGCAGTGTTTGAAGGACGCACCTCCAGGGTAACAGCCACCAGGCCCCGGCGCTCCGCCTCGATTAGCAGGGCTTCCATCAGTTTTTTACCCAATCCCCGTCCCCGCCAGTCGGGATGAATGGCAATATTGGTAATATGTCCTTCATCGACAATACACCACATGCCAACAAACCCTACCACTCCCGGTGGACCTTCCACTACCAGATAAAGAGCGCGCTCATTATTCTCCAGCTCATTGAAAAATGCCTGTTCTGACCAGGGAATACTGAAGGAAAGCCGTTCAATTTCAGCTACCCGCTTAACATCTTCCCGGGTCATTGGCCGTACTTGCCACATTTTCTCTGTCTCTCCCTCCCTGCCGTCTGGCCCAGGTTTCTTCCGCCTCCGATTGTCTCAGGTACATAGGCTCGACCCGGGACCATTCCAGCCCTTCCCCGGCCTGAAGCCGCTGCCAGGCCAGCTCAGCCAGCCAGGCCGCCCGGGGCCAGCGCTGCGGTTCCGGGGTTAGTACTACTCTTTCTCCCAGTTTCGCCTGTAATTCGCGACCAAAGACGGCGACACCGTCCCCTACCAGGTAGATCATCCCCTCAGTAGCATCCAGTTGCTCCACCAATTCCTCCAGAGTCAAAGCCTGGTAAGGAGTCTGCCGTACCGGCTCCCCGCCTGTCAAGCGGTAAAGAGCAGTATAAGTCTGATTTTTGCGGGCATCCAGCAAGGGACAAACCCAGCCCTGTCCACCCCAATAATTAGCGGCCAGTACATCCAGAGTGGAAACGGGAAGTACCGGAATAGCCAGCACCTGGGCCAGGGTGCGTACTGTTGCCAGGCCGATACGAAGGCCAGTAAAAGAACCTGGTCCATGGGTAACAGCCAGTGCCGTGAGCTGCCGGGGCGTTAGTTCTGCTTCCCGTAACAATTGATCGATGGCTGGCAGCAAGGTCTGGGAATGGGTCAGGCGCAAATTCACGAACTTCTCCAGCAATAACCTCTCCTCATTGCGCAAAGCCACACCTGCTACCCTGGTAGCTGTATCAATTGCCAGTAAAACCATGTTCTTCTCCTTTCTGTCGCCAGCAGGCCAGTACCCTGGCAGGCAAGGCCCCAAAGGCGGTTACTGTTATGTAGCGCTGGTTTTCCTCTGTTCCGTATTGAATCTCCACCTGCAGAAAGTGGGTAGGCCAGTATTCCTCCAGGCGTTCCGGCCATTCTACCAGACTTACACCATCTCCATACCAGTATTCCTCTATCCCCAGCATCAGTCCTTCTTCTGGTTCAGTCAAACGGTATAAGTCCATGTGATAGAAAGGCAAACGTCCCCTGTATTCATTGATAATAGTAAAGGTAGGGCTGTTAACAGGTTCAGTTATTCCCAGCCCCCGGGCCACTCCCTGGGCAAAGTGGGTTTTGCCTGCCCCCAGATCCCCCTGCAAAAATACAATCAGTCCGGCTTCTGCAGCCTGCCCCAGCCATTCCCCCAGAAGGGCGGTTGTTTCCGGACTGTTAGATACAATCTGCCACATTTATTCCTTGCCTCCTGTAAAATGATCATATCCTCCGGCGGGCCAGGGTTCAGGCCCTTTTTCAGTAAGCAGCCTCATTCCCTGTTCCGGCGGCGTAATGCGGCCAATGCGGGCCGGCTGACAGCCAAGGGCAGTCAGCCCCGTTTCTATTTGGTGCCAGTCCGCTTCAGCACAGGTAAAGAGCAATTGAAAATCCTCTCCACCCCTGAAAGCCCATTCCAGAGCATCTTTACCCAGGGTGCGGGCGATGCTGCGGGCCCCGGCGTGGATAGGAATGGCCGTTGCCTCCACCTGACAACCCACTCCGGAAGCTGTACATATTTCCAGTACTTCCCGGGCCAACCCATCGGAAATATCATTGGCTGCTGTAGCCAGCTGCCTTTCCGCCAGCCAGCGCCCGGCCGCCAGCTGGGCCCGAGGACGCCGGTGCAAAGTCACCGCCTCGCCAACTTGAGTGGCACAATCGCCCTCTCCCCCCGCCTGTAACCAGGCTAGACCGGCCGCAGAAGCTCCCAGGGGTCCGGTAACCGCCAGTAATTGCCCCGGCCGAGCTCGATCCCGTCCCAGCGGCTGAGGCCCCCGTTGCCAGCCCGTCAGAGCCAGGTTCAGGATTAATCCTTGCCGGCTTTTGACCGTATCCCCTCCCGCCAGCACCACACCATATATTTCGGCCGCAGCCTGCATCCCGGCATAGAGCTCTTCCAGCTCAGCCACTGACCAGGAGCTATCTGCTCCCAGGGAAATCACTGCCGTCCACGGTTCGCCCCCCATAGCGGCAATATCACTGACATTAACGGCCACCGCTTTCCAGCCGATATCATAGGCTGAACTAAACCGGCGGCTGAAATGCACTTCCTCCAGCATCATATCAGTGGTAAACAGCATGGGTCCCTGCTCTCCCGGCGGCAAAGGTAACCAGGCAGCATCATCTCCCACCAGTCCAGGGGACCAGTTCCTGGTCAGGTACTCGATTAAACCAAACTCACCCAGTTCAGCAATTTTCATTGGTTTCACTCCAGTTTCTATCGAATGTACTAAATTTCATTATATAATATTTTCCTGCCATAATCATCTCTCTATTCGCCAATACTATAAGTGTTGGAAAGGAGCTGAACAATGGGAAAACCATTAAAACTGCTTATTTTTTTCTACTTCTTCCTGACAGCGGTCTGCCCTGCCCGGGCCGAACCGCCCCTGGCCGGTCAGGTGATCATGATAGACCCCGGTCATGGCGGAATCGATCCCGGGGCCATTATTGATAATATCTACGAAAAGGATATCAATCTGGCTGTTGCCTTACAGCTGGCAGAGTTATTGCAGCAGGATGGGGCTGAGGTAGTTCTAACCAGGAGCGATGACAGGGATTACTACCCTTCCAATCGCTGCTCTCTGCAAGATAAACGCCAGGACCTGACCACCCGAGTTGAAATGGCAATCGCTGCCGGTGCCACCCTGTTTATCAGTTTGCACGTGAACAAAGATCGCCATCCGGGCTGCTGGGGCAGTGAAACCTATTATTATCCCGGTTCCGCCGAGGGACAACGCCTGGCTGAAGCCATTCAGGCCCAGTTGAAAAAAGTTCAACCGGAAAACCGCCGTCCTGCCAAACCAGGCGACTATTTTCTGTTACGAGCTACTCCCATGCCAGCGGTGATCGTGGAAATGGGTTTTATCTCTAACTCCCGGGAACGAGCCTTATTGCTGTCCCCCGACTGGCAAAAAAACCTGGCCATGGCAATCAGGCAGGGAATTATCGATTTCTTCTGGCAACATTGATAGTATATTTTTCCTGTAAAAAGGAACACTATAAAAAATAACTGACCACGGACGAGGAGGAAGATAAATTGGGTACCACCATTTTAGGCGTATTTGATTCTCCAGAACATGCCCGTCAGGCCATTACCGAGCTGCGCGACCGTTTGCAAAACCAGAATGTGGCTATTATCATGCGAGAAAGTCAGCCAGAAGCAGTCCAGGAAGACTGGAACCTGCCCCAGACCTGGAACGACCTGGCCCGGGATACCATGCAACTGGCCCAATCCAGTGGCCAGCTGGCCGGCCGGGTAGTAGGGGCCACTCTCTCAACTATGTTTGCCTTTCCGGCTATGATTACATCTGCTTTAACCCCTGTGACTTCCGGCCGTGCTTATAGCTGGCGCTCCGAACGGGATAGCCGGGTGATGGTAACAGTACAGGGTACTGACTCGGTAGGCGAGGCGCTGGATATTCTAAAACGCTACGGGGCCAGGGAAATCAATACTTATAGTAATTAAAACCAATCGAGTAGAAGGGGGTGATTAACCCCCGTCCTCTCACACCACCGTACGTACCGTTCGGTATACGGCGGTTCACCAAGCTTGACGAATGCGATGATAACGTTCAGTCAAACTCTTCAAGCCCTGACTTTGCCAGTAGGCATTGTTCAGGGCGTTATTTAATTGTCGAGACATTCGCCAGTAGCCTTTACGGGCATTAGCCATTATATGGACTACTCGCTCCGGTAGGCCCAAGGCCCGCAGCTCACGGTATCGGGTTCGGACACGTTTCCATTGTTTCCAGACGCACATCCGCAATCTTCGCCTTAGCCACCCTTCGAT
>NZ_FUXM01000039.1 GCF_900167165.1 Carboxydocella sporoproducens DSM 16521
CTGGGTTATTGGCATTACCAACATCTCCGGCAGACCTCCCCGGGTAAGAGCGCTGTCTTTCCCTCCATCTACCCGCCACATTTACTCTCGGCAGCCTTCGGTAGCAAGGACTTCGCTTTGTTTCGCAAGCTCATCCAACTGCCGCTAGCCTCTTATGTGGTTCCTGTTCGTCGGGCCGGAGGTTTGCCGCCGACTTCCTTCAGATTCCACCTCACGGTGGACACCCTTGTCTTAAGCTACGGCTACTGCTACCTTCGCCGTTCGGGACTTTCACCCTATAGACAACGCCCATGCCGGGCGCACAAAAATTTCCCCGGCTCTGCCAGGCCGGGGTACAAGGTGGGTAGAGGATTTAGATTTTATAGCCCTGAAAATCCAGGACTTTGGCAGCAATGGTACGGGTGAGACCCAGCCAGTCAACAAAAGGTGGACGGGCCAGTTTCTTGAGGGCACTGAGCTGGGTAGCCAGCACATCCCCTTTTTCGATAGCCAGCAGTACTTCCCGGGCATAGCCTTCCACCCGCCGGAAAGCATCGAAGCAATAGAAAGAAGTCATGGCCACAGCCAGATCGGCATACAGGTCTTTGGCCTGCACTTTCTTGATGGTGCGCAGTACCGCGCTTTCCATGGCAAAGATTTCGATGACCAGATCTGCGATGCGAGCCAGGACCTCCTGTTCATCCTGCAGTTTCTGCCCCAGTTTCTGCACAGCAGAACCAGCAGTCAGCAGGAAAATTTTCTTGGCCCGTTCCACCAGCTGGGCTTCCCAGGTTACCGGTTCATCGCTAACCGGAGTCAGAGGCTGTAACAGCTCTTTCTGCAGGGCCTGAGCCACTTGCAGGAAGGGCAATTCATTTTTCATCGCCTTGCGCATCAGCATGCCGGGAATGATCAGCCGGTTTATTTCATTGGTCCCTTCAAAAATCCGGTTGATCCGGGAGTCACGGTAAATGCGTTCGACTGGATATTCGGAAATATAACCATAACCGCCATGAATCTGAACAGCTTCATCAGCTACAAAGTCCAGGGCCTCGGAAGCAAAGACTTTGTTAATACTGCACTCCAGAGCATATTCTTCGATTGCCCGCCCGATTCTGGGTCCGGCATCTTCAGCATGGTGGTCGATTTCAGCCAGGGCAGCATCGATTAGGCCTCCGGTACGGTAGACCATACTTTCAGTGACATAGATGCTGGTAGCCATACGGGCCAGTTTTTCCCGAATCATACCAAAGGAGGCGATGGGCTTGCCGAACTGCTTACGCTCCAGGCTGTATTTGGCCGCCAGCTCGATGGCATGTTTTGCTGCTCCCAGACAACCTACCGCCAGCTTGTAACGGCCGATATTGAGGATGTTGAAGGCAATGACATGGCCTTTGCCGATTTCGCCCAGTACATTTTCCACCGGCACTTTGGCGTTTTCCAGAATAACCTGGCGAGTGGTAGAGCCTTTAATTCCCATTTTCTTTTCCTCGGGGCCCAGGCTGAGGCCTTCGGTCTCCCGGTCCACGATAAAAGCAGTAAATTTGTCACCATCCACTTTGGCATAAACCACGAAAACATCAGCCATGCCGGCATTTGTGATAAACTGCTTGGTCCCGTTCAGGATATAATATTTTCCATCAGCACTGAGGTCAGCCCGGGTTTTAGCTCCCAGCGCATCGGAACCGGAAGTTGGTTCAGTCAAGCAATAGGCGGCAATCTTTTCCCCACTGGCCAGGGCAGGCAGATAGCGTTTTTTCTGGTCGGCATTACCGAACAGCACAATGGGCAATGAACCGATGCCGGTATGAGCCCCATGGGCCAGCCCGAAGGATCCGCCCCGGGTCAGGTTTTCCGCAATCAACATGGAGCTGATTTTATCCAGACCAGCACCATCATATTCTTCCGGAATATCGGCCGCCAGCAGGCCCAGCTCCCCGGCCTGTTTCAGCAAGGAAGACATAAGTTCCGGGTTTAATTTTTCCAATTCTTCTACCCGCGGCTCTACCTCTTTGGCGGTAAAATCAAAGGCGGTTTTGGCAATCATCTTATGTTCTTCGGTAAATTCCTCCGGAGTAAAGACCTGTTCCGGACTGACAGAGCCCAGCAAAAATGCGCCCCCTTTTACTCTTTCTCCCATGCTCATTTCCTCCCTTCATAATTAGGCCAGTACTTCAAAGATTCCGGCAGCACCCATACCGCCACCGATACACATACTGACGATACCGTAACCACCGCCCCGCCGTCTCAGTTCATTGATCAGGCTGACGGTGAGTTTAGCTCCTGTACAACCCAGGGGATGACCCAGGGCAATGGCGCCACCATTGGGGTTGACCCTGGCAGGATCCAGCTCCAGTTTTTTTATGACATAGAGAGCCTGAGAAGCAAAGGCTTCATTCAGCTCAACCACTTTGATATCATCCAAAGTCAGCCCGGCAATTTTCAAGGCCTTGGGAATGGCTACTACCGGACCAATCCCCATTTCATCAGGGTGAACCCCACCCACAGCAAAGGCCTTGAATACCGCCAGGGGCTCTAGACCCAGCTCTTCTGCCTTCTCTCTGGCCATGACCATGACAAAAGCAGCTCCGTCACTGGTCTGGGAAGAGTTCCCGGCAGTTACAGTACCTTTTGCATGGAAGGCAGGCTTTAGTTTGGCCAGCGCTTCCAGAGAAGTGTCAGACCGCACCCCTTCATCAGTGTCGAAGATAATTTCCTTTTTGCCCTGTTTTACAGTCAGGGGAACGATTTCATCCTTAAACCGGCCTTCCCGAATAGCCGCTGCTGCTTTCTGGTGGCTGGCCAGAGCAAAGCGATCCTGTTCCTCCCGGGTAATACCATAGCGCTGGGCCACATTTTCCGCCGTCAGACCCATGCCCATATAGGCAGCAGGCATGTGTTCCATTAACCAGGGGTTGGGGGCAATCTTATTGCCACCCATCGGGACCATACTCATGGATTCCACGCCACCGGCCAGGATGATATCCGCCTGGCCGATCATAATTTGCTGGGCAGCCAGGGCAATGGCGTTTAAACCGGAGGAACAAAAACGGTTAATAGTAAACCCGGGTACAGTGATAGGCAATTCCGCCCGCAGGACCAGCACCCGGCCCATGTTGAAACCCTGTTCCCCTTCCGGGAAAGAGCAACCGACAATCACATCATCTATCATTTCAGGTTGAACCTGCGGTACCCGTTCCAGCACATTGCGGATCACCGCTGCCCCCATATCTTCCGGGCGAACATGCCGCAAGGTCCCTTTGGGTGCTTTCCCTACCGCAGTACGAGCACCGGCAACAATCACAGCTTCCCTCATTCTTTCCACCTCCTAGTTCCGCAAGGGTTTGCCCGTGGCCAGCATGTGTTGCATGCGGGCCTGGGTCTTGGGTTCACCGGCCAGACTCAGGAAGGCTTCCCGTTCCAGATCCAGCAGATACTGTTCAGTTACCAGAGTGCCAGCCGGCACCTTGCCACCGGAGAGGACATAGGCAACTTTTTTGGCCAGGTGTTCGTCATATTCGCTGATATAGCCCCCCATCTTCAGAGAATAGGCTCCTAAGGCCATGGTGGCATAACCCGACTCCCCGACCACCGGAATCTGTTTGGGCTCTGGTGGCATAAAGCCGGTACGATCCATGGCCAGAACCGCTTCCCTGGCTTCAGCAATCAGATAATCACTATTGAAGGTAATCCCATCGCTTGCCCGCAGGTAGCCCAGAGTTTTAGCCTCAGGACCACTGGTGGAAACTTTGGCCATGGCAATGGTTTCAAAGGCCTTGTTGACAAAGGGCTGCAGGTCAGTTCTGGTGCCAGCCGGGATACCTTCATACATACGCAATAACAGCTCCTTGCAGCCACCACCAGCCGGGATCAGGCCTACACCCAGCTCCACCAGACCCATATAAGTCTCAGCTGCTGCCTGAATCCTATGGGTATGGGCACAGACCTCATAGCCTCCGCCCAGGGTCATGCCGAAGGGCGCCGCCACGACCGGTCTGCGGCAGTATTTCAGGCTCATCACGGCGTTCTGGAAGGTGCGGACCATCAGCTCGATTTCATCCCAGTCCCCTGCCTGGGATTCAAACAGCATCCACATCAGGTTAGCACCAACACAGAAGTTTTTCCCTTGATTACCAACTACCAAACCCACAAAGTTTTTCTCCACTTCTTCCACCGCAACGCGAATAGCATCAGTGATATCCCCACCGATGGCATTGTTGGGGGAATGGAATTCCAGACAAGCGACGCCATCACCCAGATCCACCAGGCTGGCACCGGAGTTACGGTAAATCACGGCTCCAGGTTGCTCTTTCCGGTTTTTCAGGATAATTAACCCCGGTTTATCTTCCACCAGGACATAGTCCTCTTTGTTCCAGTCATACTGCCATAACTGGCCCTGTTCCTTCTTGTAGAAGGACTTGAAGCCTTTAGCCAGCATGTTTTTTACCCAGGCGGGTACTTCCTGACCTTCAGCCTCCATACGGGCCACAGTAGCTTCTACCCCCAGGGCATCAAAGGTGGCAAAGGGCCCCATTTGCCAGTTAAAGCCCCATTCCATGGCTTTATCTATGGCCAGAATGCTGTCGGCAATCTCCTGGGCTTTGCGGGCAGCGTACAACAGGGGACGGCTGACTGCAAGCCAGGCCATTTGACTGTACTTGTCCTTGCCATTAACCAGAGCCTTCATCTGACCGGCCAGCCCACCGGGAGCCTGTTTGGCCATCTCCACCTGGGGCAACTTCACCTTCTGCTGGGGCCGGTAAGTCAAGGTTTGCCAGTCAAGGGTCAAGACCTGCTTGCCTTCCGGAGTTTTTACCTTTTGATAAAACCCTTGTCCAGTTTTATCCCCCAGCCACTTGTTCTCCACCATTTTGGTCAAAAACTCGGGAATGCGGAAAGCCTCTTTTTCCCATTGTTCGGTGACATTATCCCGTACATTGGCCGCTACATGCAGGAAAGTGTCCAGTCCAACCATATCCAGAGTACGGAAGGAAGCGCTCTTGGGTCGCCCCAGAGCCGGTCCGGTGAGAGCATCCACTTCTTCCGGAGTCAGGCCCAGTTCTTCCATGGCCTGGGCCGTAGATACCATACCATAAACTCCAATGCGATTAGCAATAAAATTGGGAGTATCTTTGCACAAAACTATTCCTTTACCCAGGCGACGTTCCCCGAACCAGGACAAAAACTCCACAATTTCCGGCAGGGTATCTGTTCCCGGGATAATTTCCAGCAGCTTCATATAGCGGGGAGGGTTAAAGAAATGGGTTCCCAGAAAATGCTGTCTGAATTCCAGCGCCAGGCCCTCCACCATTTTATTGACGGAAATACCAGAAGTATTGGTGCTGACAATGGCTCCTGGCTTGCGATACTGAGCTACTCTGGCCAGTAATTGTTGCTTGATAGCCAGGTTTTCCACTACCACTTCGATAATCCAGTCAGCATCCTTGATTTTCGGCAAATCATCCTCAAAGTTCCCGATTTCAATACGTTGAGCTACTTCCGGCACATACAGGGGAGCCGGTTTGCTCTTGAGTAAAAGTTCTTTGCCCCTGGCTGCAAATCGATTGCGGACCTGCGGGCTTTCCATCGTCAACCCCTTGGCCTGTTCTTCCGGAGTCAGTTCCCTGGGCACAATGTCCAGCAACAGAACCGGAATGCCCACATTGGCCAGATGGCCAGCAATGGTAGCACCCATCACCCCGGCACCAAGGACCGCAGCTGTGCGGATTTCCCTTTTCATTCCCTCTACCTCCCTTTTACCCACATCTTACTGAATGAATATTCATTCTGATTTAATTTTAGCTGTCAATCCTTACCTGTGTCAAGATAATTTTTGCAAAATTCAAGCAAAAAATTTGGCAGCAATATATAGACACAATTGCAGCAAATGTGTCATACTTATTTAGCGAAAAAATATATTTTGTATGCAGGATTTTCTCTGTTTTCGGCGAATAGTGTTATGTGGCTTAACAATAAGGGGAGGTTTATGGTGAGATGAAGAAAATTAGAATCGGTATCAATGGTTTTGGTCGCATTGGCCGTCTGGTCATGCGGGCAGCGGCCCTGGATCCTGTTTTTGAGGTAGTGGCCATCAATGCATCCTACGCTCCATCCATACTGGCCCACTTGTTAAAATATGATACAATCCATCGGGTTTATAGTGCAGATGTTGCTGCCGGAGAGCAGGAAATCTATGTTAATGGCCAGAAAGTTCGTTGTCTATCCGACCGGGATCCCCGCAATTTGCCCTGGGGTGACCTGGGAATAGATATCGTCATCGAGGCCACCGGCAAATTTAAAGACCGGGACGGGGCCAGTCTACACCTGGCTTCCGGTGCCAAAAAAGTAATTATCACAGCTCCGGGCAAAAACGAAGATGTGACCATCGTAATGGGCGTAAACGAACAGGCCTATGACCCGGCCAATCATCATATTATTTCCAATGCTTCCTGTACCACCAACTGCCTGGCCCCGGTGGCCAAGGTGCTGCATGAGAAATTCGGCATTATCAGCGGTATGATGACTACCGTTCATGCCTATACCAATGACCAGAAAAACCTGGATAATCCCCATAAGGATTTACGGCGGGCCCGGGCCTGTGCCCAGTCCATCATTCCCACCACTACCGGCGCTGCCAAAGCCGTAGGCAAGGTGTTGCCGGAGCTGAATGGCAAATTGAACGGCCTGGCCCTGCGGGTACCTACCCCCAATGTTTCAGTGGTAGACCTGGTCGCAGATTTTGAACAAGAAGTTTCAGTGGAAACCATCAATGCCGCCCTGAAGGAAGCGGCCAATGGTGCGCTGAAAGGCATTCTGGCCTATACCGAGGAACCCCTGGTGTCCTCTGATTTCATCGGCCACTCCGCTTCCTCGATTGTCGATGGCCTTTCTACCATGGCCATTAGCAAGCATCAGGCCAAGGTCCTGGCCTGGTATGACAATGAGTGGGGTTATTCCTGCCGGGTAGTAGATCTGGCCCGTTATGTCGGGGAAAGACTGGAATAGAAATGTTCATCGCGAATCAACCAGCCCCTGGCTTGCTTAGGCCAGGGGCTGGTTATTAATAATAGGTAGTATCCTATACAATTCCCGGCCCTAAGCAAATCCCCCCTCTGATAGCGTTTAAGCTACCACAGGGGGGATTTGCTTCCAATTGCCGTTCTCCGCTGGCAAGTTCACTTTTTCATTCCTGCCAGAAATTCGGTCAAAAAAGAGTTATTGAACAGCACTTTCATGGATTTTTGCATATACCGTTTCTTGAAACTATCTTCAGCTTCCTGGCAATACTGGCGCATTTTTTCCCGGTAGAACACCTTGAAACAGCGAACCATGGCTTCCCGCAGCTCCTCCCGGCTCATAGCCCGGCTGGGCATGATGGGATGAACCAGGTCATACTTGCTGAAATCCCATTCCTCTACTCTTTCCGCTACCTGTTGCCACAGGTCGGCATAAGGCCATGGCGTCAGGAAGAGAAAATGGGCCAGATCCGGATTATACCGCAAGGCTTGCTGCAAAGTCTCTTCAATGGACCGGGGCGTTTCCTCCCAGTGTCCCAGGAGAAAAGAGCACTCGGTCAAAATTCCCTGCTCATTCAGCAGGCGGATGGCTGTTTCCGCCTCTTCCGCCTTGATATTCTTCTGCAAGGCATTCAGAGTAGCCTGGTTGGCCGATTCCACGCCGATATAGACATGGATAAACCCGGCGGCCCGGTATTTCCAGAGGATGTCCTGATCCCGTACAATATCGGGGGCCCTGGTTTCCATCGTCAGCATGACCCCCGGTTGAGCCTCAAGCAAAAGATCGAGGAACTTTTCCCAGCGTTCCCGGTTTTTAGTGGTATATTCATCAGCAAACAGTACCATCTCCACCCCAAAACGGTCCCGCAACTCCAGGATCTCCTGAACCAGAGATTCAGGACTGCGCTCCCGGTATTGTTTACGCCAGAAATGGTGCTGGGAACAGAAGCGACATTCCTGATCACAACCGCGGGAGCCACTGACAATTGCCAGCCGGGAATCGGTAATCCGGTAGCGGTATAAATCCCAGTCCAGCAAATCCCAGGCTGGTGCCAGGGTATCCAGATCTTCAATCAGAGGCCTTGGCTCGGTGGCGCAAGGCTCGCCTTGTTCCCGGTAGGCAATTCCCCTGACAGTCCGGAAACTGCGTCCATCCTGCCAGGCCTGCACCAGTTCCGGGAAAGTCTCTTCCCCTTCCCACCTGATGATCACATCAACCCAGGGAGAGCTGGTTAAAATTTCTTCCCAGCAGAAGGTGGCATGGATTCCTCCCATCACCAGCAAGGCAGTGGGTAACACCTCTCTGACCGCTTTCAGTGTGGCTATTGCCGCCGGTGCGCTGGCAGTGGTAGCCGTAATTCCTACTACTTGCGGCCTCACCTGAGCCAGTCTGGCTTGGATCTCAGCCACGCTATGATTTAAAGACATGGCATCATAAATTTCAACCTGTATGCCTTTATTCCGCAAAGCCCCTGCCAGATACACCAGATTTAAAGGCGGCCAGGTTCCGGTAATTTCAATAACCCCTGCATGATAGGGAGGAGTGAGCAAAACTACATGGGCGCTCACAACACCACCTCCGCCGCTTTTCTTGCACCATCCGTTACAAACCATTATATTATTCGTCACTGACAGGGTTATTTTCCTGCTTTTCCGCAAAATTTGTTGCAAATTTTTTTAGCAGCAACCAGCAGAGGAAAATCAGGGCCAGAAAAGCGGCCACATCCACCTTCAGAGCCTGCCAGCCCTGGCCCCGGTCCACCAGGGCCCGTAAACCATGGGTATAATAGGTCAGAGGTAAAATAAAGCTGAGGGGTTTTAAGGGATCAGGAATTGCTAACATAGGCCAGGTATAGCCTGACAGGAGAAAAGAGGGCATGGCAATCAGCATGGTTACCTGAGTGGCCTCCAGCTGGGTCCGGCTGAAAAGAGATGCTGTCAGCCCCACTGCGACTAAAGCCAGAATAAATAGCAAATTAAAGACAAGAAGCAAAAGACCATTGCCCTTGATGGGAACACCCCAAAGCCAATGTAAAAGGGCAAAGGTCAAGAGGGAATCCAGACAGCCGACCAGGAAATAAACCAATCCTTTACCCAGAAGCACCGTCTTGGGTCCCCCTGGGCTCTGCAGCAAACGAATCCAGGTTCCCTGCTCCTTTTCCCTGGTGATAGCTAAAGCGACCCCCAGCAATAGGACCTGCTGAATTACGGCTCCCAGCAACCCGGGCAAGAGAAAGTTAGTATAATTAAAAGTGGGATTGTAAAGGACCCGATAGCGGAACAACAAAGGTTGCAGGGTATGCCGGGCTTTTTCCGGATTTATGCCCGCTGCTTCCATGACTTTCAGACTGGCTCCGGCGCCAAAGGTGGCGACGATCTCATTGGCCGCCCTGGTGGCAGCATTGGCGATAATCATATTGCTGCCATTGATCAGGGTCATAATCGCCGGACTTTTTCCCTCTTTTAAGTCCCTGGTCAATCCCGCCGGAATTATCAGCACTATCTGCGCCCGACCTGCATCTATTTCCTTTTGCGCCTCTGTCTCATTCAGAGCAAAACCGCTTATGCGAAAGGTTTCCGACTGGTCATAGGCCCGTACCAGTTCCCGGCTCAGATAGGAATTTTCTTCATCCACCACCAGTGTGGGCAATTCCCTTACTTTTTGCGCCGAATAAAGATAACCAAAAATCAGCAGATAAAGTGCTGGTATTAAGAATAAAACCGCTGCCAGGCGTCGGTCCTTTTTAATATGCAGAAATTCCAGCCAGGCGATGTCACTGATTTTCATGCCGACACCCCTCCCTGCAAAGCCCGAGAGAGTTCTACCGGTGCCACCAGAACAGCTTCATTTCCTTTCAGCCACAGAACTTTATCTACTGGCAAATTTTCTGCCTCCTGCCAGAACGCAGTGGTCAATACTATCGTTTTGCCAGACTGCAAGGAAAGCTGCAAATTATCGAAAATCACTGTTCGTGTTCCAGGATCGGCTATTACCAGAGGTTCATCCCAGACAATCAAGGGAGCGTTCCCCGCGAGACTGACCGCAAGATTTATTCTCTGCCTGAGCGGCCCTTCCAGCTCTCCCACCGGTTTCCGCCAGGCTTCTTCCAGTTGCCAGTTATGTTTTAACTCCCTGGTTAATTGTTCATTATAGCCGGTAAAAAAGTTGATAGTTTCTTCCCCGGTCAAATCGGGCCATAGCCCCAGGCTCTGGGGCGCATAACCCACTCGGGTAATGGGCAAGGGCAATCCTCCCCGCACAGGTTGGCCAGCCAGTCTAACTTCCCCGGACGCTGCGATTCTAGCGCCGATCAGAACCTCCAGTAACTGGGTTTTGCCACTATTGCGAGCTCCATAGACCAGTAGTAACTCACCAGGTTGCAAGCGCCAGGATAGATTCTGAAAATAGTAACCTCGGCGGCGGGCAATACTGAGGTTGTTAACTTCCAACATTATTCCCACCCCTTTACAGGCGTATTTTTGCTGTCAAACCCGGCCGCAATTTGTGATCCCGGTTCACCAGTTTGATTTTAACGGCAAAAGAACGAATATCCGTCTGCCCCAGTTCACTGGTAGCTTTTTTCACCGCAAAATCAGCGGCAGCGCTGATATTTACGATTTTACCCTTATAGACGGCATTATTCAGGGCAGGAATTTCTACCGTCACTTCCTTGCCAGTGGACAGAGAGGCCAGTTTGTCCTCAGTAACATAGATCTTGATAAAGAGGTCATCCAAATCCACCAGGGTGGCAAAAGGCAAGCCAGCTGCCACCATCTCCCCTGCCTCCATATTGCGGGTTAATACTATCCCGCCAGCGGGAGCATAGAGCAGGCGATTTTCATACATGGCCTGAGCAGCATTGAGGGCCCCCCTGGCCTGTTCCACTGCGGCTTTGGCTGCCTGCACATCTTTTTCCCGCAAGTTGATTTGCTCCAGATTGGCCTGGGCCAAAGCCACATCATCGGCCGCAGCTTCTACTTCTTTCTGCCCGGCTGTTCCGCTGGCCAGATTATAGGTCTCTCTGGCTCTTGCCAGTTCTGCCTCGGCTTTGGCATACGCCATCTGGGCTTCTTCATATTTGCTTTTTGGCACTGCTCCCTCCCGGTACAGTTCCTGAACCCGTTGCCAGTTGGCTTTAGCAATGTCATTAGCGGTCTGGGCCGCATCCAGGGCAGCTTTGGCCATGGCTACATTCTTGCGGTTAGCATCAGCCTTGGCAGCATAGCCACTCTGGGCTTTGCTTAGCTGGGCCCAGGCTCCTTCTCTGGTCGCCTTAACCGCTGCCTCAGCCTGAGCTACTTTCGCCACAGCCGCCTGATAGGCACCGCGGGCCTGTTCCAGCTGGGCGGCCAGTTCTTTACTTTCCAGCTCTGCCAGGAGCTGACCTGGTTTTACCTGGTCTCCTTCTTCAATGTATACCTTCGCTAATTTGCCGGGGATCTTGAAGGCTACGTCTATTTCTGTACCCTCGATGGTAGCTGTGTAGGTGTTCCCGCCTGTCAGGATACTGCCACTACTACTGCCACCGCCCATGAGCCAGAAACCACTAAAAGCCAGGGCCAGTATTCCAGCGGCGATAATTGTTAGCATCCTTTTTCTTGGCATTATAACTCCCCC
The DNA here is from genome assembly GCF_900167165.1 of Carboxydocella sporoproducens DSM 16521. Taxonomy (NCBI): domain Bacteria; kingdom Bacillati; phylum Bacillota; class Clostridia; order Eubacteriales; family Clostridiales Family XVI. Incertae Sedis; genus Carboxydocella; species Carboxydocella thermautotrophica. The sequence goes on from NZ_FUXM01000039.1 coordinate 11,614, forward strand.
TTTTTGTACTGACTGGTCAGTTTTTATTATAGTGCAACTTATTTCCTTGCGCAATCATTTTTTTAATGGTAGGGATGTTTTGTCAAGGGATTTTTTTTGCAATTACAACCCAATCCGTTATAATATACATGAAATTCTTCAGAAAGAAGGGGTAATATTGGGTAACTGGGTAGTACCGTACGTAACTTTCAATGGCAATTGCGAAGAAGCAGTTAAGTTCTATCAGCAAGCATTAGGTGGCGAGTTACACATCATGCGTTTCGGGGATGCCCCTCCAAACCCCGCTTTCCCTCCGCTTCCCGAAGAAGACCTCTGTCAAAGCAAATAAAAGAGCCCCCGGCCTGAAGATCAGGTCGGGGTTTTGGTTTCTGGTAAAGGAAATCGTTCAGTTTTACCATCAGGATAGGCCAGCACCCATTCTTTCCCTTCAATCCCCAGCCAGGCCCGGCCGCCACCGATTTCTGCCGGCAGGACCAACCGGATAGCCTGACGGGGACAGGCTTTGACACAGGCGGCGCAGTCCCAGCAGGACCGCCCGTCACGCAACTCTGCCTTACCATCTTTCCGGATTAACAAATCTCCCGGACAGACCCGCTGGCAACAGCTCTCTGCCGCCTGGCCGCAACCATTGCAGCGTTCACGGTTAATCAGAGGTGGCATGATAGGGCACCTCCTCTATGGCAAACATATCCTGCTCCCGGCGATAGCGGGAATTGATGAAACAGAGCCAGCGCCCGTCATCCCGGCGGGGATAGTCAAGAAACTCCTGATAGGCTGGCCAGCGGCTCTCCTTGCGATAGAGCATGTGTTCAACCAGGGCCCGGGCCAGCAACCAGCGCTCTTCCACTTCAATCGCCTGTAAAAGCTGGTAATTGTCGGTACAGGCTATTTGCTGCAAATCTTCGCCCAGCCAGGCCAGCTCCTGCCGGGCCCGTTTCAGCCCGGCTTCCGTATATTTATAGCCGGTGCTAATCCCGCCAGCATATTCATCCATGATTTTTTGCAATCTCTCCTCCAAACGCCAGGGGGTCAGATACCCTTGCTGTTTCTGCCATCGCTCAAACTGACTTTGTCGCTGCTTTAATAGAGTTTCGGCCGCAGCCATTGCCTTTTCAACATCATATTCCTGCAGCTCGGCTACAGCCGTATGAGCAGCAATTTCCCCTTCAGCCATGGACCCGGTTACATATTTTTTGGGGGCGCCACCAGCAATATCTCCAGCCGCATACAAGCCCGGTACAGTGGTTCGGCGACCGCTATCTATCCAGAATCCTGCCATACCATGACCGCCCACCAGATAGGGCTCAGTCCCGATTATCTCCACCGGCTGATTGGGCCTCAGATTCCGATCCGCCCAGTAAAGCACCGCACCAGGAGCCATGTTTAAATATGCCTCCTGTAGTTGCCGCTGCTGCTCCTCTCCCAGATGAGAGGTATCCAGATAACAGGGGCCCCGTCCTGCCGTCATTTCCGCCAGCAAGGCCGCCAGTCGGCCCGGAGTAGTGCGGTCAGCATAATGTTCCAGATAGTTTTCCCCCCGGGCATTTACTTCTTTGGCTTTTACTCCTTGCGCCAGCGTCCCGGTGGGAGCAATGGCATCCTTGGTCCTGAGGGCTATAAACCGCATTTCCAGAGAGGTTAAGGCTGCCCCAACCCGTAAGCCAGCAGCCAGCCCACCCCCCGTATTAAAGGGACAGTACCACATTTTATGGCGGGCTTCTCCCTGATTATTAGGACGATAGATACCTGCTGCTCCCCCGGTGGCCAGGATAACGGCTCTGGCCAGGACGGGGCGGAAACGGCCAGTTCTGGTCTCCCAGCCCAGGGCCCCCACCACACGGCCTTCCACCTGGACCAGATCCAGCAATACCGTGCGATTCCAGACTTCTATTCCTGCCCGTCTTACCGCCGCGGCCAGTACCGGCTTAATGCTCTCCCCTTCGATTTGTACCGAACGGGGCCCGCGGGGAAGAAAATTGCCCTCGGCATCCCGTTTGAAGGGCAACCCCCATTCGGCCAGACGGCGAGCCATGCTGTTAAACCGTTCGGCCATAGTCAGGACAAGATCGTCCCGAACCAGACCATAGTTATCTTTTTTCACATAAGCCAAAAAAGTTTCCGGGGTCTGGCCCGGGTTAAGATAGGCATTAATCGCATTGATTCCAGCTGCCAGGCAGCCACTGCGGCTGATTTCCGCTTTCTCCATTATTACTACCCTTAAAGCCGGGTCTATTTCCCGGGCGGCAATAGCAGCCATACATCCGGCTGCCCCGCCGCCAATGATCAAGAGGTCAACCTTTTCCATGCTTTCTCCAACTCCTCAACCAGGCTATAGGGAATACTTAAATTGCCATGACCGCGTCCCAGCTGGATTTCCGGTTTGTTGGTACCATGAAAATCCGTGCCCCCGGTCATCACCAGCCCCAGTTCTTCTGCAACTGCTCTGGCCTGAGCAGTATCAGCCTCGCTGTTTTCCGAATAATAGACTTCTATTCCGGCCAGCCCATAATCCCGCAATTCCCGGGCCAGATCAACCAGCTGGGACTGAGCTAAACCTAGATACCTGGGATGAGCCAGCACCGGAACCCCTCCAGCCTGACGAATCAAAGTTATTCCCTCCCGGGGGGTTAGCCTCTCTTTCGGAACATAAGCCAGTCCCCCCCGGGCCAGGTATTTATCAAAAGCTTCATTTACCGAACTTACTACCCCTTTTTCCAGTAATACAGCGGCAAAATGCGGGCGCCCCACCACCTGCCCCTGGGCTTTGGCTTCCACTTCTGCCATGGTTATCTCGATCCCGAGGGCTTGTAGCTTCTCCACCATTTTCGGGTTACGCTGGGCGCGAAACTCCCGGAGCTGGGCCAGATTTTGCAGTAATTGCGGATGCTGGTGATCGATATAGTAGCCCAGTATATGCATCTCCCGCCCCTGCCATTCAACACTGATTTCCACTCCGGAAATAACAGGCAGGCCCAGCTCACGGCCACGGGCGATGCCTTCTGCTAAACCATCTACTACATCATGATCGGTAATCGCCAGAGCAGCCAAACCCTGCTTATAAGCCAGCTCCACCAGTTCAGCCGGACGGAAGGTGCCATCAGAGGCTGTGGTATGGGTATGGAGGTCAATCATGGGCTGGTCCTCCTTTACAATCTCTATTTATAGATAGTTTAACTCCTCCAGCCGGCGAATAATAGTAGCTACTGACTCTTCATGGGTTTGCTCATGGGTTTTTACCACAATTTCCGGATTTAAAGGAGGCTCATAGGGATCAGAAACCCCGGTAAACTGGGGAATTTCTCCAGCCAGAGCCTTTTTGTACAGGCCCTTCACATCCCGCTCTATGCATTTTTCCAGGGGGCAATCCACAAATACCTCCACAAAATCAGGATAAGTGGAGCGGACATAGTCTCTGGTTTCCCGGTAGGGGGAAATTGCAGCGGTTATGGCCACTACCCCGTTACGGGCCAGCAGTTTGGCTACAAAGCCGATGCGCTTGATATTGGTATCCCGATCCTCCTTACTGAACCCCAGACCTTTGGACAGATTTTCCCTGACTTCATCTCCATCCAGGATCTCCACTTTTTTACCCCGCCGCCGCAGCTCCTCGGCTACCAGACCGGAAAGGGTGGATTTGCCAGCCCCGGATAGACCAGTGAACCAGAGTATAAAACCTTTTTCCTTATTGCTCATTTGCTTTCCCCTCCTGCTCTTTGCGTATAAGATAAGCGCCTATTCTTTCTTTGGTGCGGCCATGGGCAATCCAGTCAGCCTGTACCTCTTTAATTAAATCCACAATTTCCTCTGCCTGAGCCAGCTGACGCCAGAGCCGTCCCAACCGGGGATGCCGTCCCCCGTTTCCGCCAACCAGTGCCCTGTAGCCCCTGGCAGTCTCTATAATCGCTCCGGCCGGGCAGGCCCGCAGGCACATACCGCATTCCTGACAGTTGCTGTACTCAATTACTGCCCCCTCTGCGGTAATGGTAATAGCTTTTTCCTTACAGGCCCTGGCGCAAAGCCCACAGGCGGTACACTTTTCTTTTTCCACCCGAACCTGTTGTACCGCAATCAGGCCAAAATCATGGGCCTCAGCCCGGGCACAATTGTTGGGGCAGCCGGAAATGGCAATTTTGAACTTATGAGGATAACCCTGTTTACCGGCAAACTCCTGCTGTAACTGCTGCGCCAGTTCCCTCACTGCCGCCAGCCCGTTGGTACAGGTGGGCTGACCCGGACAGCAAACCACATTGCGCCCAGTGCCTCCCCGGGGTGCTGTTTTAAGCCCCAGGGCAGCTAATTCATCCTGGAGGTCCAGCACTTTTTCCCCCGGCACTCCGGGAATTTCCAGGCCCTGGCGAGTGGTCCAGTGCACTTCCCCCTGGCCATATTCTCTGGCCAGACGCCCTATTTCCGCCAGCTGATCCGCCTGCAGGAGGCCCAGAGGCAGGAGAATACGGACTATCCAGAGATTACCCACTGGCATTTTGATAAAATCCCGAAACAGGTCTCGTTTTCCCTCCGGTAAGATTTGAGCAGGCAGGCGATGAGTACGATAAAGCTCAAAAGTCCGGGGGGGCTGCCGGTACTCCTTGCCCTCCTCTGCCCCGCAGGCCGGGCAATACAGGTATAGTTCCGAACGGCGGTTGCCGCAGTAATGGCATTTCATCAACTATTCCTCCCTGTAACCCCGAATTAAGACTTCCGCCACTTCCGGCCGGGTGAATTCCGGTGGCGGCACTTCTCCCCGGGTGAGCATCTCTCGTACTTTGGTACCACTCAATACTACATGTTCTTCCCGACCATGGGGACAGGTTTTGCTTGATGCCATATTGCCACAGGCACGGCAGTAAAAGGTATGCTCAAAGAAAAGGGGAGTTATTCCCAGTTCTTCCGGTTTAAATTCCCGGAAAATCAGCTGGGCGTCATAAGTACCGTAATAATTGCCAACTCCAGCATGGTCTCGACCGACAATGAAATGGGTGCAGCCGTAATTTTTTCTAATCAGAGCATGAAAAACTGCTTCCCTGGGTCCGGCATAACGCATGGCTGCCGGCAGCACTGAAAGCAGCACCCGCTCCTGGGGATAGTACTTTTGCAGCAGCACCTGATAGCTCTCCATGCGAATATGGGCAGGAATATCATCTGCCTTGGTTTCTCCTACTAATGGGTGCAAGAGCAAGCCATCCACTATTTCCAGAGCGCATTTCTGGATGTACTCATGGGCCCGGTGGACCGGATTGCGGGTCTGGAAACCAACCACCGTTTGCCAGCCCCGGGAACGGATGATTGCCCGCACTTCCTCGGGATCCCGGTGAAAATCGGGAAACTGAGGTCTGGGCCGGTTTACCAGCCAGATAGGTCCCCCGACTAGATATTCTCCCTGCTCATACAGGCGCTTTACCCCGGGATGGGCCTCATCTTCGGTGCGGAAAACCTGCCGGGCTTCTTCTCGTTTATCATAGCTGTAAACTTCTTCCACCTGCAATGACCCATAGATAGTCTGGTCGGCACCCACCAGAGCCACTTCTTGCCCGGGTTTCAGGCTGGCCGCCTGTTCCGCTGAAACCGAAAGGGTGATGGGCATACTCCAGATTTGCCCGTCGGCCAGGCGCATTTCTGCCACCACCCGCCGATAATCCTCCTGAGTCATAAAGCCGGTTAGGGGTGAAAAAGCCCCTACTGCCAGCATTTCCAGATCCGATAACTCTTTGGCCCCCAGCAGAATCTTCTCGGCTTTCTCCAGCCGGGTCAAAGCCTCCTCCCTTTCCGGTCCTGTTAAAACTCGATTCACCAATGCCATGACCACTCCCCCTATTCCTATAATTCCGATTTGTTTAGTTTGTTTTATTGCTAAAAATATAACACCTCCAGCGGGAGGTGTCAAGCACTTTTATGACAAAATGTGATGCGAATCCATTCTTCTACCGTGTTCGTTGTCAGTTTGCGCGGCAAATCCTTTTCCAGCCCGTTGATTTGCTGGATAAAACACTCTACCAGATAGGGATCCAGCCGCTGGTAGGCCATCCTGTTTAATTCCCGTAAGGCCTCACTTAAGTTCTTGCTGGGCCGGTAAGGCCGTTCTTCCCGCAAGGCATCATAGACATCAGCCACAGCAATAATCCTGGCTACCAGAGGGATATTTTTCCCGGCCAAACCCTTAGGATACCCCTTCCCATCAAAATTCTCATGATGATAAAGTACCCCATATCGGATTTCATCGGGAATCCAGGAAGTGGTTTCAGTAATCAGCTGCCAGCCCAGTTGAGGGTGTTCCTTGATCTCCTGCCACTCTTTTTCCGTTAAATTCCCCGTTTTCAAAAACAGTTCCCTGCTCCAGCTGGTTTTGCCCAGATCGTGCAGTAAACCGGCCAGGCGTATACGATTGACCTCTGGAGCAGGTAATCCCAGCAAGCAGGCCAGAAAAGCGGCATACTGGGCGACATTGACCGAATGCCAGTATAGTTCTTCATCATAATCCTTAATCCGGTTGAGCAAAGTCTGAAGATGGCCTATATACCGGCGTGCTGACAAATTGGAACAGCAGTCCCCCAGTCCATGATAAACCTGGATGGCCCAGGGTTGATGCCCGGCATAGCTCAGGGCCAGATCAGCATAATCAATCAATTGAAAAACCGCATGGCCATGTTGAGGGTAGGAAGCCAGTCCCGCCTGGGCAAAGACATCTTCTTCGCCGAAAAAGAATTGGTGTTTTTCCCGCAGGTGTTGAAAAAATCTCTCTACCATGTTCCGGGCCTGCTGATAATCTCCTTCCACCAGCAAACCCAGGCGCTGATAACCGCATCGCCCCATTATACCCCAGCGCTGGCGTTGATTGTCCTGGATGATGGTGCGAAAAAATATCTCCGTCATAGCTACCCCGTAGCGGGCCGCAATTTCATCCAAACCGTGCAAATCGATATGAACCAGGCTCAGCTCTTCACCCGTTTTTTCCGCTTCCTGAATTTTATTTTCTGCCATTTGCATAAAAGATTTTCGGTTCAAAAAACCGGCATAATTATCCGCTTGATTCAGCAAACGCTCCGGCCACCAGGTGCGTCGAATCACCAGCAAAACTCCCAGGTAAAAGAAAGACACAACGATGATGGTGGCCCAGAACTCTTTACTCGCATAAAAGAGCAAGTTCCCTTCCCGCCACCAGTGGGCTGCCACAAAGGCCAGATGGCCTCCCAGCCCCAGTAAAACAAACTCCATCAGCCCCGGTTGGGCCATGGCCAGCTCCAGTAAGACGGCCATCAACAATGCCGCCTGTAAGTTTAACATGCCTGGCAGGACCGTCACATAACAGACCCAGAGTAACATGGTCAGGGAAATTAACAGCCGCATACCCCAGATAAGGCGAATGCGATAACATTGACGTAAGGCCAGGTAATAAAAAACATTTAACAACAACAACACCAGTAAAGCGCCAACTAGCGAAAAGCCATAGCCATTGGTATGCCACCAGCCCAGAACAGTTGTAATCCCTGCTACCATTCCCCTAAAGAGGAAACCATAACGATATTCATAATCGATCATATCCCCTTTATGTAAGGGCAGGGGGCTTAACCATGGTTCCATCCGGTTAAACATCGAGGCCACCTCTTTTGTACTTAACTGAACAATCTGATATAAGCTAATTCGCTATGTCAGGCCGATTTTCCTGCTAATATCAAAATAATTTTTCGCTATTCCTAATCATAGAGAAAAACCACAGGAAAGGGTAAGTTTTCCAGAACAGCGATTAAATTGTTTTTCAAGCTGCTGGTAGTATGCAGGGCCACAATCCCTTCCCGCCCATTTAAAGGTACCATAAACGCCAGATGCTCATATCCTTCAAGAATATTTTTCAGGTACCGAATACAACCTGGAGCTATTTTTATTTTTAAAAAAACTTCCTCCGGATGGCCTCCAGGCCTGACTGTACTGACTCCGCCCTGGCCGCGATAACGTTTTGCCATTAATTTAACCCCCAAAAATTTAAATTCTATCGTATAATATAAAGAAAAAGCCATAGAGGTGTAAAGATGGAGGAACTGGTACTCCGGGCCCAGCAAGGGGATCGTCAACTCAGGGAACAGCTCTTGCAGGAATATCAACCATTTATTGTTAAAATAGCCAGTCAGACAGTAGGGCGTTTTCTAAACTGGGGAGTAGATGAGGAACTAAATATTGCACTGACCGCCTTTGATGAAGCCATACTTCGCTTTCAACAGAAAAAGGGTACTCCCTTTCTTCCTTTTGCCGCTCTGGTAATCCGGAGCCGGCTGCTGGACTGGCTGCGGGCCGAACAGCGGCACCAGCATCTCAGTCTGGATATTGAAAACGAACAGGAAGAGGATTTCAGTCCCGCTGAACTGCAACTTTCTCTGGCCCAGTATCAAGCCCGTTCCCTGGCGGAAGAGCGCGGACTGGAACTGGCCCTGCTGGAAGAAAAACTTCGACCATTCGCCATTAGCTTTAATGACCTGGTGGACTCAGCCCCCAGGCACAGGGATACCAAACAGGCATTAGTCAAAGCTGCCCGCTACCTGGCCCAAAATCAATCCTTATTTCAGCAATTGCTGGAGAAAAAAACTGTGCCCGCGAAGCAGCTGGCTGAAGTGAGCGGTGTCAGCCTGAAGACCCTGGAAAAGGGGCGCAAATATCTGATTGCTGTGGCTTTGATTCTACATGACGCAACGGAGTTTGTTCACTTAATCTATTATCTCAAACCACTGTTACAACTGGAAGAGAGGGAGCAGGAATGAAAGCCAAAATTAAAGGCATGGTAGTCAAGCGCGATGGCAAATATTTGATTGTCCTAACCCCGGACGGAGATTTTCACCGGATACCGGCTAAAAATCACCAGGTTAATCCCGGTGAGGAAATCATTTTCACTCCTGCCTCTTCCCTGTCCTGGCCTAACTGGGCTCTAGGTACCCTGGCAGCTGCTGTCGCCCTTCTATTCCTGCTGGCTGGTCTAAAGCCACAGCAAAACCCTATCCAACAAACCGTGAGCCAGCCGCCAGCAGTAAAACCCGGGGAGAATATCCAGCTAGCTCAGGCTGAGCCTGTTGCCTTTCTGACGGTCGATATCAACCCCAGTATTGAGCTCGCCTTAACGGAAAATGGACATATTATCTCCGCCCGCGGTTTAAACTCTGATGGTCAGAGACTATTGGCTAAAGCTAAACTGGAAGGCCTGACCTGGGAAGAAGCTCTGGATCAAATCCTCGACCTGGCAGCAAAAAGTAATTACCTCCCCGGTAACAGGCAAAATTTGATTGTAACCACTCTGACGGTAGTAAAGAAAAATAAGGCAAAACCGGTATTAGTAAAAGAGCGGGTCAAGCTGGTTCTGGCTGAAAAAATCAAAGCGAAAGCTCTTCCTGCTCAAGCCATTGCTCTGGAAGCTGACCCCTCCGACAAGGAGGAAGCGGATAAACAACAGGTTTCCGTAGGAAAATATCTGACCTGGAAGCGCCTGAAAGCCAGAGGGAAAGAGCTGGATATCAAAGAAGTGAACAGGCGCAGTATCAGAGAGATCCAGGCTGATGAAGCTGAAGACCTGTTTAAGGATGACAAAGACGAACAGCCAGAGATCGGGAATAATAAAGAGCATTCGCAGAAACCGGAAAAACCAAAGCAAAAACAGAAGCCTGATAAACAGTAGTGTTGCATAAAATTTTTTAAAATTTGTCAAGCTGGGAATTAATTCGATTTAACACAAAATAGGACGAATTATGCGTTTTTTAGCTGAGAAATATAAAAATCTCCTTTATAATAGAGATTAAGGGTAGTCCTTGCCCAAATCTCTAATATAAAGGAGAAGCTATAATGCAAGGCAAGGATATCACAAAATCCACATTTTTTCAATTGTTTCAGCCAATTTTTAACGAAAAAATTTTTCAGCTTATTAATAACGCAGGTGTTGACAAATACGTTAAAAAACTGACAGCACTTAAGCTATTCTATCTTCTG
>NZ_FUXM01000040.1 GCF_900167165.1 Carboxydocella sporoproducens DSM 16521
CGTTCCCGTCTGCGTCGAGGTCCTCGACGTACCTCCAGTACGCCTGCGGCCTCTCCTTGCCGGCGCCTTGTCATACTCGCTTCTAAAAAACCTCAGTAAGCTCGGTTGATTATCGACTTCGCATTACTGCGTCATCTGCTCGTCTCTAACCAACCTCAGTATGACTGCTGCCCGGGTTCGAACTTCGAACTTCGTACCTCGAACTTCGAATCTCGTATCAGCGACGTTAGTTATAATATCACATCGGCAGCGTTTTTGTCAACAACCAGTTTTTATTTTTCTCGCGCCCTGCAGTGCTGTCTGCCGGGCGCTTGCTTATATTAACACATCTTAAATTCATCTGTCAACACCTTTTTATGATTTTTTTTAGCCGTGTTTCTCCCTCACCATTTAGCAGTATATCCAATAACTCGTGTTCCTTTATCCAGTAACAGCAGCTGTCTTCTTCATCAATTACACACACCAGATTGTATCCGCCTGCCCGCAATTTTTCCACCAGTTCTAGTACCGTTAACTGCGAACCTGCTACCAGCACCTGGCCTTCTGCCAGCATGAGATTTTGCTCGATTCGGTGTCTTTCCAGAAGCGTTCTCCAGATTAAATAGGGTGTAGAGGCTTTTTCCTTCCGAGCTGTATATAGAAGAAAAAAGGCCACCAAAAAGAAATCCAGACCGGTTATGCCCAGATAAAGGCCAACCAGGCCCAGTAGCATAAGGCTCAAAGCCAGTCCACTGCTGAGATATAACGTCAGTTCAGTTGCCCGTTTCAAACCTAATTTTGTGGCCAGTAGTGCCCGGTGGATTCTCCCCCCATCCAGGGGTAAAGCAGGCAAAAGATTAAATACCAGCAACAATACATTAATTCGCCAGAAGTATTGCAGGCCAGGCCAATCATAGTCCACCTCCTGGGGTAAACCCAGCTTTTGGCCTGCGAAGAACAGAATCAGCAAGTTAAAATTAAAGGCTGGCCCGGCAGCAGCTATTATAATATCAGTAAATGGCTTAAGCTCCAGAGGGCCTTCCAGGCGTGCCACTCCACCTACCGGCAACAGCTCTATCTCTCTGACTCGAATCCCCAGCAGCCTTGCTACGAGAGCATGGGCCAGCTCATGGCCTGTTACCAGCAAAAAAACCAGCAAAGCCTTGTACAACAGCCCGGTAAAAAAATAGAAGGCCAGGAGGGCCAGAAACCAGGGATTGATCCTGAAGCGCATCTGTATCCCTCCCGGCTAGATGTTGTCTTTCCCCAGTTTCTCCAGGGGGTCAATTACCTGCCCTTTCTCAGAAAGCTCAAAATGCAAATGGGGCGTATCGGTCACCCCGCTTTGACCCACTGTGCCGATGACCTGGCCTGCCTCTACCCTGTCTCCCATTTTTACCTTGATTTCATCCAGATGGGCATAATAACTGCTCCAGACCTCATCGTGTTTGATCATTACATATTTGCCATAAACCCTGTCCTCGCCGGTTTTAGTGACAGTACCGGCCAGAACAGACTTCACTTCCGTCCCTGTCGGAGCCAGAATATCTATCCCCTGGTGGAATCTGGGATAATCACTGTTGGGCTCCATCACCCAGCCAAATTTTTTGCTGATCTGACCGGAAAGGGGAAGCACAAAGGTTTGGTTGCTTACGGCCGGTTTAGTCTCCTCAGGTTTGGTAGTTAGGGCAGTTAATGCCGGCCATTCGTTAAATTCACCGCTTAGCACCACCTTGACGATGCGCCCCAGTACTGGTTCCAGTTCAGTATCAGTGTTAAGCAGATACCTGATAGCTGCACTAGCACTCTGACTGAGGGGATCCTGCCGGTCATTAACTCCGATGGCTACAGCAAAAATCAGGAGGGCCAGTATCGATTGAATTAAAAGCCTGTTGGCCAGCAAACGCTGGTACCAGGGACGCTGCGGACCAAAACCGCCGCTCCAGGTGAAAATACCAGAGCTTCTGCGCCCTGGCGGTTGCCGGTAATAGCGTTCCTCCGGGCGGGCCCAGTAGAACTTTTCCCTTTCCTCTATTTCTTCCTGCCAGCCCTGTTCATTGCGTTTATAGCGCATAAACAAGCACCCCCATCTTCATTTCACAATAATGAATATGGGGGCCAGTCCTGTTTTATTACAATTTTTGCAGGTCACGGGCAATTTGCAGTAAAGTCTGCCAGCCCAGGGTCGTTGTAGTCCCATCAGCCTGTGCCGCTTGTTCCGCCAAATAGCGAAGATCTATTGACTTGAGACCGGGGCGCTGGTTTACGGCAATGGCCCTGGCAGCCTGCCTGAGTTCTTCTCCGACTGCCCTGAGAATAACTTGCCCTTCCGGCCACAGGCCAATCCGTTGCAAAATGAGCAAATTATGATAGATGCTTTCCACGGTATCAAACCAGAGCTGCCAGTGGTCATCTCCCAGCAGTTTTTGTTCCATTTCCCGCCGGTTTTCCTGCCAGAAACGCCAGGTGCTGCTGATTTTCTCCCCCAGCTGGCGCCATTGTTTCCACCCGGCTTCTTCTCCTTGCCCTGTAGTAGTTGCCAGCTGCTGCACAAGTTCTGCCATCTCCAGTAATACTTCACTCAACCGGGTGCGTACCACTTTCTCCAGGCGTGGTGGCCATAACAGGGCATTGACCAGCCAGGCTACAAAAATGCCCATCATAGTATCGAGAAATCTTCCCCAGGCAAAAACCCAGGGGTGGGTAGCCTGTTCCAGCACTACTGCTGTTAGAACTATCCCGGCTATGCTGATGGATTCCACCAGCCCCAGGAGATTACAGAGATAAATGGTCACCAGCAGCCCCAGGCCCAGGGCCCAGGGAGTGCTGCCCAGGCTGATGGCAGCCAGCGCCCCCGTAATGGCACCTACCACTGTTCCCAGCAGGCGGTTGATGCCCGCATCCAGGGAACTGCCCAGAGTTGATTGCATGACGACAATAACAGCGATTACCGCATAAAAAGGATAATCCAGATGAAAAATTCGGGCTATAACCATCGTCAGCGCTGCAGCTATTGCTGTTTTAATAATCCGTTTACCGATCACTGTTTCGCCTCCAGGTACTTGATCATTACTGCCATTTCCTTTTCCGTTAGCGGGATGACAGGCATCATTCCCTGGGACTGCCCGCTCCCGGAAAGTTTGGCTTTCAGCCCGGCAGCACCATTGCGCTGATAGGCTTCTCGCAAATCAGGGCCAATTTCCCCTCCTGTCCCGTCCAAACGATGGCAGAGTAAACATTGCTTATCGCGAAAAATAGCAGGTATTTGCTGGTTTTCCATCTCAGCCGTCCTATCTTTGCCCTGCAGCAGCCCTTGCTCCAGGAAGTACTCCATCAGCCTCTGGGTCTCTTCTTCCCCCAGGGGTACACTCACCATCAGCTGGTTCGCTGGCCTTTTCAACAGTTGCTTGAGCCGCTGCGGTGTGTAATCCCGCAAAAGCTGGGAAAGATCGGGAGCTATCTCTCCCCCCTGACCCTGCCAGCGATGGCAGTTCAGGCAAAAGTGTTCCAGCACCTCTCTGCCATCCTTGAAGGAAGGAGTCCGGGGCCGGACCATGGCTTTCAGCTCCAATCCCTGGTACAGCTGCCAGCCAATAGCCCCCAGGGGCAAGAGGGACAGAATCAGCATGGCCAGACCGAAGATCTGTTTTCTATCTTTCCCGAACAAAGCAAATCCAAGAAAAACCAGGCTGTTTAATAGTACAATGGCCAGGGAAAGCAGGGCCAGTTGCAGAAAAAGGGTATTACTCATGTTCCCACCTCCCGGCCAGGCGTATTACAGTCCCCTGTCCTGGTTCACTTTCAATGGTAAATTCCAGTCCGGCTTCTGCTGCCCGCTCTGCCATAATGGAAAGCCCGTAGGAGTTGGCTCCGGTCTGCTCCAGGTCAAAGCCCTGGCCATTATCAGCCAGCATCAACCACCAGCGCTGTTCCGCACAGCCCAGGCTGATATCCACCCGGCTGGCCCGGGCATGTTTGGCCACGTTATGCAGGGCTTCCTGCACAATCCGTACCACCTGTTGATAGGCTTTCGCCGGCAGCCGGGGTTCCTGGCCGGAATGATGGAGCTCCACTTGCAGGCCGTGGCGGCGGCCAAATTCCTGCCCATAGGAACGGAGAAAGGTCAAAAGTCCCTGGGTTGCATTAGTTGCTTTTAAGCTCCAGATAAAACTGCGCACTTCCTGCCAGAGGTCTTCTACTACCCCTACCAGTTCCGCAATCTCTGCCGCCGCCTCCTGGTGCCCCTCTAGAGGCAGGCATCGTCCCAGCTGATTCAACCTGATTTTGATATAAGCCAGTCCCTGCGCAATGCCATCGTGCATCTCCCTGGCTATTCGCAATCTTTCCCCGGCCAGGGCATTTGCTTCCTCATCCTGCCGCAGGCGCAGGTTATCCAGCAACAGGGCCAGGTTTCCTGACAGGGCCTGGATCACATAGGAACTTTCCCGTCCCGGCATCTGCTGCCAGCGGGCCACCAGCACCCCCTGTACTTTACCCCGGCTGAACAGGGGAAACAGTTCATATGTTGCTTCCTCAGCCGGCCACTGCCGGACCTGATTGGTTTCCGCTGCCCGCCAGACCTGAGGCCAGAGGCTGTCCCAGCTCTGCCAGCTATCCTGTTCAGGCAGCACCAGCCAGTTCCAGTTATCATCTTCCATTTTACCAGCTACCGCCAGCCCGGAGCAACCGGCCAGGGCCGCAAAATCCGCCAGCAGGCCGGCCAGCTGCTGATTTAGCTGACTATAGGTCAAGAGCTGCTGGCTTAAGGAGGCCAGCTGTGCTGTCAGTCGGTTTTTTTCCTCCAGCCGCTTTAAAAACCAGGCAATCAAGGCCAGCACCATCAGAGAGGAAACTAATCCCAGAACAGCTAGAACCAGGAGGCGTTCCCGGCGGTTTTTACTTGCCTGGCTGGCATCCAGCTGGATTTTGAGAGCAGCAATGGGAAAATGCCCCACATGCAGAGGGGCAATCAGCTCCTGCTGTCTCCAGGTGCTGCTGCCAGATTTCAAATCCATAAGTTCCAAAGTTGATACCGGCCGGCCGATCTGAGTGCGGTCCGTCGCCGCCACCACAAAATATTTTCCGTGAATGGGTGCCAGGAGCTGGATCTCCCTCAGTTCCGGATTCAGCTCCTGCAGGGAACGGAACAGCTGGTTATAACGGACTGTTTCCCGTAAATCCGCTTCCGTATTAACCTCAGCATCAATGGCCCGTACCAGGCCCAGCAGCTGGCTTTCCCGCTGCTTGCTTTCCCCTTCACCCCAGAGAATATTGATGAGGGCAAGAATAGTCCCCTGTATAATCAGAATACCAGCAGCTGTCAATAGTAATATGCGTTTCTTAGTAGTCATAAAAAACCCCCCTCAGGCAGTAATTCCTGCCCAGGGGGAAAAATCCTTTTGCCAGATTGAGAATAGTCCAAAAATAGTCCAATCGGACCGGTTAGAAGGTCAGCAGATAAATGAGGCGCAGGGCATGTTCAATTTCATCATTCATAATCCGGAAGAAAATATCCCGCAAATAATAGTTATGAGTTGCGAGATACAGTTCCCGATAAAATTCCACTGCGTCCGTTTCCGCTTTCAGGCGCTGCCGCAGGGCTTCCGTATATTCCCCTACCTGGGGCGGCTGGGGTTCAGGGGGTGGATTCATTCCCGTCAGTTCTTTGTAAACCATTTCCAGAGTGTGAGCGTGACAGTGCTCATCCCTGGCCATGTTTTTAATAATCTGTCTGGCCTCATCGGTAGGAGCTTTTTCTGCCAGCTGGTCATAGTACATGCCATCGGTGTGTTCCATTTTTATGGCTTCATAAATTTTTGTTGCCAGTTCATGGTATTCATGACAACCCATTGCAGGATACATAGGATAAGCCTCCTCTCAAAATCTTCGGCTAATCCAGTGTATCCCTTTTGGTTTTCTTGCGTGTCACCCTTTTAAAAAATAGGCAAAAGCCCAGGTATCATGTTATAATTTCCTTACTGGTAGCTGCATTAAATCCTGGCGCCGCACATCCCAGGGCCTGACACTGCCCTGCTGGCGACTGGCCCGAATTTGAGCTAGAGGCAGTTCCGCGATCAGGATCTGTTCCAGGCCAGGCTGACCTTCAGCCTGGATGCCCCGGGGTGGAAAACCGAGATCACAGGGGGTAAGCAGAGCCGCCCGGCCATGATGCTGTTCCAAACCCGGCACTTCCGGTAAAAAACCAATGGTAGGGCTGGCCACCACCCCTAGCTGCAATTCCACTGCCCTGGCCTGCAGACAGTAGCGCACGCGCCAGAAACCGGCCTCATCTTCCGTACAGTAGGGGCAACAGAGCAAGTCGGCCCCGGCCTCAGCCAGCGCTGCTGCAACTGTGGGAAACTCACTGTCATAACAAATCATCACTCCCACGGTGGCGTCTGGCAGGCTGGCCAGTACCAGCTCCTCTCCCGCAGTCAATTGCCAGTATTCCTGCTCCCAGGGAGTCAGGTGCAGTTTGGCCTGGGTCAATAGCCCTTTACCGGGTACAGCCAAATGGCAGACATTATAAAAGGCCTGTCCCTGGCGTTCTATCTGGCTGCCGGAAATGATCGCAATCTGATAAGCCTCGGCCAGGGTTTGCACCAGCTGGCGAAAGGGTTGGCTGTATTCTGCCCAGTGAAAGGGCATGTCCCGTTCCTGTTTCAGGTTATGCCGGGCCAGTAAGCCCCCGGTTACATATTCCGGAAACACCACCAGCCGGGCCCCGCTCTGGGCAGCAAAAGCTATCGTCTGACTATACTTTTTCTCAAACTCAGCCCAGGTTAATGGCTGCATCAACCACTGTACTGCTGCGATTTTCACCGTTCTTTCCCCTTTACTTTAAAACTAAGGAGGCAGGTAGCATGAAACTAACCCGTCTGGTCCCTACTGACCAGGGCTTTCGCCCGCTCGTGATTCGCAATTACACCCTGGCTGATATTCCCCAGCTGATCGACATCCAGCGGGAGTGTTTCCCGCCCCCTTTTCCCTCGGAACTGTGGTGGAATGAAGAGCAATTGACCAATCATGTCACTATCTTTCCCGCAGGCGCCCTCTGTGCGGAAATCGATGGCCAGCTGGTAGGGTCCATGACCGCCGTTCGCACCATGTTTGATCCCGACCAGCCGGAAAACTGGGCCACTGCTACTGACCAGGGCTATATCAAAGGCGCCTTTCATCCCCAGGGTAACGCCCTGTATGTAGTGGATATCAGTGTCCGCCCCGGCTGGCGCAAAGCGGGAATTGGCCGGGCCCTGATGGAAGCCATGTATGCCACCGTGGTTCACCTTGGGGTAGAGAGGCTGGTGGGAGGTGGCCGCCTGCCTGGTTATCATCACTACCAGGACCAGCTTAGTGCCCGGGAGTATATCGACCAGGTGCTGGCAGGAAAAATTGCCGACCCGGTCATCACTTTTCTCCTTAAATGTGGCCGTACTCCCCTGGCCCTGGTCCCCGACTATCTGGAAGATGATGAATCAGGCAATTACGGCCTGTTAATGGAATGGCGTAACCCCTTCCTCCAGACCTAAAACAGGATTTTCTGCCGGCGCATATAAATACTCTGCAAAATTCCTATACCCAGCATATTGGCCAGGAGATTGCTGCCCCCATAGCTGAAAAAGGGCAGCGGTATACCGGTGATGGGCATGATGGAAATAGTCATGCCCACATTTTCCAGAATATGAAAGAGGTACATGGATACGACACCGGCTGCCATGGTCACTCCGTAAATATCCCGGGCCTGGGCAGCAATGCGCAGGCCCCGGAATACCAGTAAAAAGAGAAGGATCAACAACCCTGCTGCCCCGACAAAGCCCAGTTCTTCCCCCACCACAGAAAAAATGAAATCGGTGTGCTGTTCCGGCAGAAAATTGAGCTGGTTCTGGGTGCCCTGATAAAGCCCCTTGCCCCATAAACCGCCGGAGCCAATAGCGATCTGGCTCTGCCGTACATGGTAACCAGCTCCCACCGGATCCAGGTCAGGATTGATGAATATAATCAAACGCTTGAGCTGGTAGTCTTTCAGCGGCAGGTGGATATAACCCTGCAGATGGGCCCACACTCCCCCGATAGCCAGAGTCAGACCGGTGATGATGATAATAACCAGCAGCAGCGGTCTGGTGCCGGCTGCATACAACATGCCCAGGGTAATGGCAATAAACACCAGGGCTGTTCCCAGGTCAGGCTGGGCCAGGATCAGCAACATGGGAATCCCGACATGGATAGCCACCGGCAACAGGTCCCGGAAGCTGTTGAGCTGCCCCTGTTTGCGCGCCAGCAAATTGGACAGAGTTATAATAATAAAGATTTTGGCAAATTCAGAAGGCTGAACGGCCACTGAACCAAACCCTAGCCAGGACTGGGCCCCGCCTCCCACTTTCCCGGCTATCTCCACCAGTAAAAGGAGAAGCAGGTTAAGACCATAAAGGTACTTGCTCATCCGCAGCAAATCCTCATAATGAATGGTCATCATCACCAGCAGGGCTACTGTACTGATAATCGCCCAGATCGCCTGTCTTTCCACATACAGATAGGGGTTATTACCCCCGCCCTGGGTGATATGGGTGGCGCTGGAAATGATAACCAGGCCATAAATGATAATAGCATAAACTACTGCCAGCAGCACAAAATCGACATTTTTCCACAACCGTCTATCCAAAGTTTTTTACCTCCAGCTTCACTACTATCCTGTATATTTATTCCCTGAATCCCAGTTTATCATTTTTTTTAGCCAAAAAAAAGAGAAAGAGCGCTTATTCAGCGCCCACTACAGCTCCCCGTTTCATTCTCTTGACCGGAATATTGGCCACCAGAGCCACTGTGTTGTCCGGAGTGTTTTCAAAAGCCACTTCCAGGGCCTGTTCATCGATATCCACATACTTGGTGATCACCTGAATCAGGTCGGTTTTGAGGGCTTCCAGCATCTGAGGGGAAATGCTGGCCCGGTCATGTACCAGCACCAGTTGCAGGCGCTGCTTGGCAACATCCTTGCTGGCAGCGGTTTCCCTTCCAAACAGTTTATTGATAAAGTCAAACACTCTCTTTCCCCCTCTCCGCCTGGCCTATTTCATCCCGATTAATTTCTTCAGTCTGCTCATCAAGCCTTCATTTTCTTCCAGATTCATCAATGGCACATCTTCACCCAGAATCCGCCTGACGATATTGCGATAGGCCTGTCCGGCCCTGGAATTGGGATCAGTTACGGCCGGTTCGCCCCGGTTGGTGGAAACAATGATGCTTTCATCATCAGGCACCACGCCCAGCAGCTTAATGGCCAGGATATCCAGCATATCTTCGATGGAAATCATGTCCCCGGCCTTGACCATTTTGGGCCGCATCCGGTTAATAATCAATTCCGGTTCCCGCAAATTATGAGCTTCCAGCATGCCAATAATGCGATCTGCATCCCGGACTGCCGAAACTTCAGGGTTTGTGACTACAATCGCTTTCTCAGCTCCGGCAATAGCGTTCTTGAAGCCTTGTTCAATTCCAGCCGGGCAGTCGATAATAACATAATCGAATTCCTCTTTCAGTTCTGCGGTCAGGGCCCGCATCTGCTGTTCATTAACAGCGGTCTTATCCTTGGTTTGAGCGGCAGGCAACAGATAGAGGTTCTCGAAGCGCTTGTCCTTGATCAGGGCCTGCTTTAACTTGCATTGGCCTGTTACCACATCGACAATATCATAAACGATGCGGTTTTCCAGGCCCATCACAACATCCAGGTTACGCAAACCGATATCGGTATCCACCAGTACCACCTTTTTGCCAACAGCTGCCAGTCCGGTACCGATATTGGCCGTTGTCGTAGTTTTCCCTACTCCGCCCTTACCGGAGGTGATGACTATTACTTCGCCCATCCCTGTTCCTCCTCATTGGTATTTTAGCGTTTGAATTCCCGATTTGGCTGGTACTGTTCAATCACAACCCGCCCATCCCTGATATAGGCCATTTCCGGGACTGTCGGTTCCGGATAGTTTTCATCAGGAGCACGGGTAATCTGATCAGCAATGCGCAACTGGGTAGGCATCAGTCGAAAGGCAGTAACCACTGCCGATTGATCCCCCCGGGACCCGGCATGGACCACTCCCCGCAGGGTGCCCATAACCGCTATATCACCAGTAGCGATGATTTCTGCTCCCGGGTTGACATCGCCGATTACCACCACATTGCCATCATAATTGATTTTCTGACCGGAACGCAAGGTGCGATGAATCAACATTGTCGGCCTGCTGGCTTCCGAACCCAGATTAATATTGGAATCAAGCCTGTTGTTCCGGAAATTGAATTCCCGCATGTGAACCGTCCTTCCCCAAGATGTTCCCTCCTGGACATAACTTAAATTCTCCAAATAGCTAATAATTCCTGCCAGTGGAAGCCAAAAAAATTTCTTACTCTTCCGCACTGGTTCCGCCTTTTTTCAACATTTCCTGCGGGACCTTGAAATAGGCTGCCAGTACATCCCGGGCCACCACCCCGGCAGAAGTACCGCCATGGCCGCCATGTTCAATTATAGCGGCAACAGCGATTTCCGGCTTGTCGTAAGGGGCAAAGCCAACAAAGAGGCCATGGTTGTCCTTGCCGAAAACCTGGGCGGTTCCGGTCTTACCAGCTACCTTCACCGGGAAACCGGCGAAGCGGCCAGCTGCCGTACCGCCAGGCTGGGTTACAGCCAGCATGCCCTGGCGCAACAGGGAAAGGGTTTTATCCGAGACATTGACTTTGCGAATCAGTTCCGGTTTAAATTCCTTGAGAGTGCGGCCGGAATGGTCAACTATTTTTTTGACCAGCTGCGGACGATAGAGATAACCGCCATTGGCAATGGCTGCTACATAATTGGCCAGCTGCAGGGGAGTATACTGGTTCGACCCCTGCCCGATAGCCATATTCAGAGTATCATAGGCATGCCAGGCGGTATTGTACTCCAACTCTGCCTGGTAAGAGCGATCCAGCCGCTTTTTATCCTTTTCCTTCTGTTTCAGGATTTTGTCCTTTTCTTCCTCGGTTTTAGCCTGAGCCAGTTTGTTTTTGTACTTTTCCTCCAGTTCGGCATAGAGAGCATCATAACGCCATTTCAGCAAGCGAGTATTCAGAGCCTTTTTCCATTCCTCAGTAGGTACAGTCCCGCTGGATTCCCCCGGCAGAGTAATGCCTGTTTTTTCTCCCAGTCCGAATTCTTTGGCATAGCGGGCGATCTGGTCATTGCCCGCCGCCAGCCCCGCCGTAAAAAAGAAGGTATTGCAGGAAACCTGGATGGCCTTTTTCAAATCCACCCGGCCATGGCCGGAAATTTGCCAGCATTTGAATTTGCGATTGCCCAGCTGGTAATAGCCGGGGTCATAAACAGAAAAGCCGGGACCAATGCTGCCGGTTTCCAGGGCTGCAGCTGCAGTCACCATTTTAAAGGTAGAACCAGGAGCAAAAGGGGAAATGGCCCGGTTAAGCAAAGGCGGAAAAGGCAGTTTGTCGGAAAAGGTTGTTTCCCATTCCTCTTTGGAAATCGGCCGGTTAAAGCGATTGGGGTCAAAGGAAGGTTTGCTGGCCATAGCCAGCACTTCCCCGGTGCGAACATTCAGCACCACTACCGCCCCGCCTTTGGCATCAGGGAATTCCCGCTGCACCTGGGCCATGGTGCGGATCAGGGATTCTTCCGCTACCTTCTGCAACTGGCTGTCAATGGTGAGGATAAGGTTATTCCCTGGCACCGGCTCCACTACGCCCAGATCGCGGACGGGCCGCATACGGGCATCCACTTCCACCTGGCGGGCGCCATCCTTGCCATGTAATTCCGTTTCAAACCAGCGTTCAATACCGGTAATACCCAGTTTATCATTTAATTTATAGTCTTCTTCCGGATACTGTTCAATCATTTTTTGCAAAAATTCCTGACTGGGCTGGCGTACATAGCCCAGGACATGGGAAAGGAAATCCCCGTAAACATATTCCCGCTGGGGTTTGACCTCCACAATTACTCCCGGCAACTCCATGCGCCTTTCTTCAATTTTGGTGACTACTTCAAGGGGCACATCTTCTGCAATCGGGACCGGAACATATTTTTTCGGTTGTTGCTTGACCAGATTTTCGATATCTTCTGCTTTCCTGCCCAACAATGAAGCCAGCCGGCGAAAAACCTCTTCCTGGTCCTCTTTTTTCAAATCCACCAGGGCAACAGAAATATTAAAAGAAGGCCGGCTTCTGGCCAGAACTTTGCCATTACGGTCCATGATTTCCCCTCTGGCCGCCGTGACAGTGGCCAGCTGGATACGGTTGGACTGGGCCATCAAGGTGTATTTTTCCTGCTCGATCAATTGCATGTAGGCCAGCCGGGAAAGCAAAACCACAAAAATGATCCCGGCTATGGCCTGCATGACCCCCATCCGTTTCTCAATCCCTTTCATGGTCATGGCACCGTTCCTCCATCATCAATACTCTCTGGGCTTTAACCAGCCCGTACGGGCTGAACGGGCAAAGGGCCGATAAAAAAGCCAGGCAAAAAAGGCCGTATAGCTGGCCCTT
The DNA here is from genome assembly GCF_900167165.1 of Carboxydocella sporoproducens DSM 16521. Lineage (NCBI taxonomy): Bacteria > Bacillati > Bacillota > Clostridia > Eubacteriales > Clostridiales Family XVI. Incertae Sedis > Carboxydocella > Carboxydocella thermautotrophica. Next base: position 12,493 of record NZ_FUXM01000040.1, read on the forward strand.
AATAAACTATCAATGAGTGTACCTGTTCCCCAGGCATCCGCCGGATAAAAAGGGGAAACACCGATTAACAGAATCAGGTCATTGAAAAGGGCACCAAAAAAAACAAAAGTAGCCGGAATAAAGGAAATCTCTTTGTAAATTATTTGATCCAGCTCACCAACAAAATAGGCAGTCAGCCACTTGGCCAGAGCCGACAGACCGATAAAATAGCCAAAAAGCATATCCTGTAATAACCCGGCCAGCAGGCCAAACCAGGCCCCCCGCCGGCGGCCATGGTATAAGGCAACAAAAACCGTCAAAATCAGGACAAAATCAGGCCCGCTTCCATAAAAACCCAGAAAAGGCCAGAGGGATTTTTCCGCCAGCAATCCGGCCAGCAAGGACAAGAGCAGCACTAACCAGCCTGCCAACGCCATCAGCGCCGCCCCCTTACCACAAAGACCTCTTCCAGACGCAAAAAATCAGCATGGGGCTTGATCAGGGCATACTTGAAAAGCCCATCCCCGGCAGGTTTTACCTCGGTAATGGTACCAATAGGCAGCCCGGGGGGCAAATCACTGCCCAGGCCGGAAGTAATAACTTCCTGGCGGGGGAAAACAGGGGCATCTTTGGGCAGGTAAATCATGCGCAGCCAGTCAGAGCGTTCCCCTGCACCTTCTACCACACCAGGCACCCGGTTGCCCTGAATCAGGGCTCCGATAGCGCTGCGCCGGTCCAGCAGCAGCGTAACGGTAGCGGTATGTTCGGTAACCTCAGTGATTCTGCCTACCAGGCCATAGGTGCTGACTACGGCCATGCCCGGCTTGATACCATCTGCACTGCCCCGGTTGAGCATGGCCCAGCTGAACCAGCGATTGGGTTCGCGGGCAATGATATTGGCAGCCAGCAGGTCCAGGCTTTTTCCCTGCTGCCGGGCAAAACCCAGAGCTTCCCGCAAACGAACATTTTGATACTCCATTTCTCTCAGTTCCAGTACCTTTTTCTTCAATTCCGCATTTTCCTGTTTCAAACGGCGATTTTCCTCTACCAGCAGTTCCCAATCGGTAAACCGCTCACCAACAGAGACAGCCCCCCTGGTCAGGGAGGCAATGCCTGCTTGCAAAGGAGCCACCGCATCGCGCCACCAGCGTTCTAATGCCGTCAACTGGGTTCGATCGGTTGCCGTCCATTTATTCAGGAACAACAATGCCAGCACAAGCAACAGGGCCAGGAATCCCCATCCCCTGCGTCTATTCTGCCTCAAACCATTCACCTGCCTTGCCCAGCTTTAGCCACGATCCAGCACCCGGCGCCAGGTATCCAGATTTTCCAGACACTTACCTGTACCCATGGCAATAGCAGCCAGGGGCTCTTCGGCAATATGCACCGGCATGCCGGTCTGTTCGCTGACCAGCCGATCCAGCCCTTTGAGCAGCGCCCCGCCACCTGCCATCATAATACCCCGGTCCATGATATCCGCTGCCAGTTCGGGGGGAGTTTTTTCCAGGGTAAATTTAATAGCTTCCAGGATAGCTGTTACCGGCTCCGCCAGGGCCCGGGCTATTTCTTCAGAAGTAACCAGGACATTTTTGGGCAAACCGGTAACCAGGTCCCGGCCTCGCACTTCATAGGTCTCCGTCTTGCCTGTGGGATAGCAATTGCCGATATTGATCTTGATTTCTTCCGCTGTGCGTTCACCAATAGCCAGATTATAGGTGCGTTTGATGTGAGCCATGATAGCCTCATCCATCTCATCACCGCCAATGCGGATGGAGCGGCTGGTGACAATCCCTCCTAAGGAGATCACCGCCACATCAGTTGTCCCACCCCCGATATCCACCACCATATTGCCGGTAGGTTCTTCCACCGGCAAACCGGCCCCAATGGCCGCTGCCATGGGTTCTTCAATCAGGTAGGCCTCCCTGGCCCCGGCCTGCAGAGCCGCTTCTTTGACCGCCCTTCTCTCCACCGGTGTCACCCCGGAAGGGATACTGACCACAACCCGGGGGCGCACCAGGCTGGCTTTGCGCTTCAGCGCCTTGTTCATAAAATGGCGCAGCATCTCCCGGGTAATGTCATAATCGGCAATGACTCCGTCTTTCATGGGGCGAATAGCAACAATATTCCCCGGCGTCCGGCCAATCATCTGCTTGGCCTCTAAGCCCACAGCCAGAACTTTGCCTGTCTCCTTCTGGATGGCTACCACCGAAGGTTCCCGCAGCACAATCCCTTTGCCGCGCACATGCACCAGTGAGTTGGCAGTCCCCAAATCTATACCCATATCTCTGGAAAATAAGCCGAATACCATTTTTCCGTCTCCTTTCTAACTGCCTAGCAACCCTTCTTCTTTCAGGCTACAGTATTTATTATCCCCGATGATGATATGATCTAATATGACTATGTCCAGAAGCCGTCCCGCCTGCATCAATTGCCTGGTTAAATGGATGTCCTCTGTACTGGGCCGGGGGTCACCACTGGGGTGATTATGGACCAGGATTAAGGCCACGGCATTTTTGCGCAAAGCCTGTTTGAACAAGGCTCGCGGGTCTGCCAGGGCCCTGGTCATGCCACCAATGGACAATTCATCAATCCCCAGCACCCGGTTTCTCACATCCAGCAGGATCACCCGAAAATGTTCCTTTTCCAGGGCTGCCATCTCAGCCATAACCAGATCAGCGGCATCCTCAGGTCCGCTGATTACAGGTAAACGGCTGGAGGGAGCAGTAGCTACCCGGCGTCCCAGCTCAAAAGCAGCGCAAATCAGCGCCCCTTTGGCCGGGCCAATACCAGGTAAATGCAGAATGTCCTCCACCGTTTTTTTGGCCAGATTTTTTATCCCTCCGGCCTCAGCCAGCAGCCGGTGGGCCAGCTGCAAGGCCGACTCCCCTTCAACTCCGGTGCGCAAGAGAATAGCCAGCAGTTCCGCATCACTGAGGACCCGCGGACCTTGCTGGAGCAAACGCTCCCGCGGCCTTTGCTCCGGGGGTAAATGACGCATGGAAAGATTTTTCATGGCGGTCACCTCTTTTGTTTTTGTCCCGGCAACCCGGGCGGTGCCCGCTCAGCTCAAAATCCGCCAGCCTGCCTGCCGCAATAACTGCATGGTTTTGACCAGCGGCAAGCCGACTACATTGTAATAGCAACCATTGATTCTATCCACCAGTAAGCTGCCCAGACCCTGGATACCATAAGCACCGGCCTTGTCCAGCGGCTCGCCAGTGGCCACATAGGCCCTGATTTCGTTAGCAGTCAAAGGGCGAAAGGTAACCTCGGTAACGGCATAATCACTATAACAGCTCTCGCCATCAGCCCGTAACAGCACCACACCGGTCATAACCTGGTGAGGGCGGCCGGACAGGAACTGCAACATGGCCTCGGCCTCCCTGGCATTTGCGGGTTTGCCCAGAATCTGTCCCTCTAAAACTACCACTGTATCTGCCGCCAGTATGTACAGATCAGCAGGCCGCTCGGGCAATTGCTCTTGCACCGCCCGCGCCTTTCTCCTGGCCAGGTCCTGAATGGCACTGGCCAGAGGCTGAGCGGAATCCAGGGTTTCATCAATATCGGCAGTAAGGACCTGAAAATCCAGGCCCAATAGCTTTAGCAGCTGCTGTCTTCTGGGTGAAGCTGATGCCAGAACCAGTTTCACTGTATCCCTCCTACAGCTTGCGATAAGCCATATAGGCCAGAAGGGCTCCTAACAGGGTAGCGATGGAAATGCGCAATTGCAGGCCCAGGGTGATTCTAGCAAATGATAAATCCAGGGTAGTGGTGGGAAAACCGATGGATTGACTGATATTCAGGAAAGAGAGATATTCCCCCAGAATGGCACCTAAAGCGGTGCCCAGCAGGGACCCGACGATTATCAATAAAAACAGCAGCCAGGGGCTGCCCGGGCCATTTCCCTTGTATCCCACTTGATCCCGCCTCCTCTGAACAAAAGTTTATCATTAAGTAAAAAAAAGAGCAAGGGACAGCCCCTTGCCTTTCTCACTTTTTATCCCAGCAGGTGTTTGGCCGGAATCCCGGGCCTGGTCATCTCATAGGGATTCAGAATTGCTTCCAGTTCTGCCTCCGTCAGCAATCCCTGTTCTAAAATCAGCTCCCTGACCGGCCGTCCGCTGTTAATGGCCTCCCGGGCCAGACGGCTGGCTACCTCATAGCCCAGGTGAGGATTGATAGCAGTAATAATGCCCACACTGTTTTCCACCAGCTGCCGGCAGCGCTCTTCATTGGCGGTAATGCCTGCTATACACTTGTCCCGGAACACCTGCATGCCATTGCGGAGAATATCCAGGCTTTGCAGAAGATTGAAAATCAGCACTGGTATCATTACATTCAGTTCCAGCTGACCCGCCTCCGCCGCCCGGGCAATGGTGACATCATTGCCATTGACCTGAAAAGCAATCTGGTTAATTACTTCGGCCATAACCGGATTGACTTTGCCCGGCATGATAGACGAACCGGGTTGTCGGGGAGGAAGATTGATTTCTCCCAGGCCGGCCCGCGGACCAGATGCCATCAGCCGCAGGTCATTGGCAATCTTGGAAAGATTGCCGGCCAGAGTCTTTAAGTCCCCGGATAGCTCTACATAAGCATCGGTGTTCTGGGTAGCATCCACCAGGTCTTCGGCATTGCGCAAGGGCAGGCCAGTGATTTCAGCCAGGATCTCCACTGAGCGCCGAATGTACTCCGGGTCAGCATTTAGCCCGGTGCCCACTGCAGTCGCTCCCAGATTCACTTCCAGCAGGTTCTCCAGGGCCCGTTCGATCCGGATTTGGTCCCGGCGCAACATACGGGCCCAGGCCCCAAACTCCTGACCCAGCCGGATGGGCACCGCATCCTGTAAATGGGTACGACCCATTTTCAGCACATGGTCAAACTCCCGGGCTTTAGCTGCGATGGCTTCTATCAATTGATCCAGGGCCTCCAGTGTCCCCTGGGCCAGCCGGTAGGCCGCAATGCGGAAGGCCGTAGGCACCACATCATTGGTGCTCTGGGCCATGTTGACATGGATATTGGGGTGAACCAGACTATACTGCCCCTTGTTACCGCCCAGGATTTCAATGGCCCGGTTGGCAATAACTTCATTGGCATTCATATTCAGAGATGTACCGGCTCCACCCTGAATCACATCCACCACAAACCATTCCTGCCACTGCCCGGCCCTGATTTCCCTGCAGGCCTGGCAGATGGCATCTGCTACCCTGCCAGGCAGGGCACCGATTTCGGCATTGGCTCTGGCGGCTGCCTCTTTTACCGCAGCCAGAGCCACGATCAGTTCCCGGTGAGGCCGATAGCCGGTAATAGGGAAGTTCTCCAGAGCCCGGGCTGTTTGCACTCCATAGTAAGCTTCAGCCGGGATTGCCATTTCTCCTAAAAAATCTTTCTCTGTTCTGTACTGCATAATCACGCCTCCGCCCTGTTTATGTATTTTGTATACATAGACAGGCATTCGACAAATTTAGGCTTTTTCCTGCTTACTGGTCTAATAATTTCCTTATTACTCAGTGATGGGTACCTTCCACAACCCTGACGCCCTGGCCCAGAATGCCTTCCTTGATAATCTGCTTGAAAGGGCATTTGGGATAATCGCCATCCATCAGCATACAGGAACTGAGGTGAACCACATCCAGGCCATAATCCTTGAGTTTCTTGACCAGACGATAAACCCGGCGGCCGGAACAACCGCCACAGGTAAAGACGCCAATCAATTCGGCCTCAGGCCCATATTGCTCAAAATGCACTTTCCGCTTATTCCAGGCATTCATGCAACCTACACCGGGACAGGTTTCGGAAACAATATCACAGCGTACGATCGCAACTTTAGTCGGTTTCGGCTCCCCGGGTTTGGGCTCTTCATCCACTCCCGCCAGGAACTTTTCCCGGGCCGCCTTAACTTCTGCTTCGGTAATAGTACCAATACCATGTTTCTTGCAATATTCCTCGACCGCCTTTCGGGCCATGGGGCGTACGAAAAAGGGCACTTTCTCCAGGGCTGCTTCTGCTTCTTTAGTCCAGTTCATTTTGTCATCTCCTCTCCATCTACCTTGTAAGCTACAATAATCAAGTCTTTTGCTTTCAGCTCCTGATATGGTTTGCCCTGATAATCTCCATACAGCTCAATCCGGGTAAAACCCTGTGAACGAAAAACCGGTAGCAGTTCCCGGGCCAACCAGCCCCGCAGGCGGGTAGTCTCTACCTGTTGCTGCCAGGTCCCCCCCTGTTGCCTTAAGACCACCAAATTAAAATCCAGGTAGTTTTCCGGCAGGAAATCATAGAAGCGCAAAAAAAGCCTCTCTCCCTCCTGGGTTTTGCGGCTAACTGGAGCCAGAAAGCGCTCAGCCTCACTGAATATCCGCTGGTAGTTAAGCAGCTGGACCACCGCTACTCCTCCAGATTTTAATACCAGAGCGAAATCCCCGATAGTCTGTTCCAGCTGAAGGCGCTCCAGCACATGCGGCAGGCTGTTTCCCAGGCATAAAAGAGCATCAAACTTCTCTTCCCCGAACTGGCGTGCCAGCTCACCAAGGCGCAGCTGATAAAACTTCAGGTTGGGCCAGCGTTCAGCCCTGGTACTGGCAATGGCCACCATTTCCGGACTGGCATCAGTACCAGTAACCTCCCAGCCCAGTTCCGCCAGGGCCAGACCATGGTTACCTGTGCCACAGGCAGCATCGATGACCTTTTTGCCAGCCTGTTTTTGTAAAACGCCAGTAAGAAAAGGCAATTCCCGGGACAGCCGGGAAGGCCAGTCCACCATCAGATCATATTCCTCACTCAGGTTACGGTAGAAATCCTGCCGCTCTTGCATGGGCTTTCACTCCTATCCGGTTACTAAGTTCATTATACCGCTGTGGCTGTCATTAGTATGTGACCGCTCTCACAGAAAAAAAAACCGGCTGAAGCCGGTTTCTATAACAAGCCATTTTCCCGCATACAGAGATTGAAGGTCAGAATCTCCAGGGTAACGGCCAGATCAATATTGCGAATTTCCACTGCATCCGGAACCATCAGCGCTTTCGGGGCGAAATTCATAATCGCCTTAATCCCTGCTTTTACCAGCAAGTCAGCCACATCCTGGGCGATGGTGGCCGGAACAGCAATAACACCAATGGCAGCATTTTTCTTAGCGATTGTCTCTGGCAATTCCTCCATGGACTGCACCACCATGTCGCCAATGGTTTTACCGATTTTGTTAGGGTCATTATCGAAGATACCGACAATTTTAAAGCCCCGTTCCCGAAAACCCCTGTAACTGACCAGAGCCGTACCCAGATTACCTGCCCCTACTACCACTACTGGCCATTCCCGGGACAAACCCAGGATTTTCAGGGTATGATGCAGGAGATCCTTGACATTATAGCCTACACCCCTGGTACCAAATTCCCCGAAATAGGCCAGGTCTTTCCGGACCTGGGCCGGGCTCACTCCTACCCCTTCTGCTATCTCCCCGGAAGAAATGGTGACAATCCCCTTTTTGTCCGCCTGTTCCAGAAAACGAGAATAAACCGACAAACGAATAATAGTAGCCTCTGGTATCTTAAATACTTTCAACCCCGGCGCCCCCCTTTGACAATTTTTTTAACAAATAGGAGCGAGCATCAGCTATCATATACAGAGAACCAGTGATTAGTAAAGCCTGTTGTGCATCAGTGATGGCCAACCCTCGCTCTATCGCCTTTTCCACCTGTTCATATAATTCCACTCGCTTGTCCGGCAGATACTGTCTGGCCACAGCAGCCAGTGCCTGCCAGTCCCCGGCCCGGTAGCTATTGGGCCGGGTGATGATGAGATGCTGGATACAGGGTACCAGTAAAGCCAGCACTTTTTCCCTTTCCTTGTCAGCCAGCATCCCCAGAACCAGATTAAGCCTCCGCCCGGCAGTAACCAGCGGCAAGGCTTCCGCCAGCGCCTGAGCCCCGGCCAGGTTGTGGGCTCCGTCCAGAATCACCAGCGGTTGCTGGCTGATGATTTCCAGGCGGCCCGGCCAGCGGGTTTCCGCCAGGCCCGAGCGCAAATGTTCCCCCCGCCATTCTGCCCCCCGCTCCCGCAGGTGCAAGAGGGCCGCTACCGCCAGGGCAGCATTAGCAGCCTGATGGGCGCCCAGTAAAGGTACCTGGATGAAATATTCTCCCCGGGGTGTCTGTACCCGACAGGCTGTGCCGGTAGCACTCAGGTCAATGTCCCTGACCTGGATTTCCTGTCCCAGAGACCAGAGAGGAGCTGATAACTCCCGGGCCCTGGTCTGGATGATCTCCAGAGCCGTACCGCTGGCCCCTGTCACTACCGGGCACCCGGGCTTGATGATGCCCGCCTTGGCCCGGGCTATATCGGCAATGGTGGGCCCCAGATAATCCATGTGATCCATGCCCACATTGGTGATGACCACTACTTCCGGCCTAACCACATTGGTGGAGTCGATTTCTCCTCCCAGGCCTACTTCCAGTACCAGCCAGTCCACCTGCTGCCGGGCAAACCAGAGGAAGGCCAGCGCAGTGCTGACTTCAAACTCCGTGGGTGCTTCCATCCCATCTGCCACCATTTGCTCCAGCACAGGTCGTAGCCCGGTAATCAGCCGGGCTACCTCTTCTTCAGCAATAGCCTGGCCATTAATACGATAGCGCTCCGTATAGCTATGCAGGTGGGGACTGGTAAATAAGCCGGTTCTGTAACCTGCGGCCCGCAATACCGAGGCTATCATGGCTGCCGTTGAACCCTTCCCATTGGTACCACCGATATGGACTACCTTCAGGCCATCCTGGGGATTACCCAAACGGCGTAAAAGTTCCTGAATGCGCTCCAGCCCCAGATTGATGCCAAATTTTGTCTGTTGAGCCAGATAGTCCAAAGCCTCCTGATAGTTCATGCTTCTGCTCCTTGTATTTGAAATTCACATTCACTTACTTTAACATTAACTGAAAATTTTTAAAATGGCAAGAGGGGAAATATAT
>NZ_FUXM01000041.1 GCF_900167165.1 Carboxydocella sporoproducens DSM 16521
AAAGAAAAGAAAAAACGAAATGGCCGAGATAGAAGATCTACTGCTGGACTGGGAGCTTCCCTTCGAAGGACAGAAGAAGGAAACCTATTACAATTATCATTGTCAGAAATGTGGGTATAAAGAGGAAGTGCCAGCATTTATCGTAGATGAGATGAAAGCTATGGACAAATTGGATAACTTGGGCTCACCAGGAATGCCAATTTTGGAATGTCCTTATTGTCCTGGAGGCATGGTTTATAAAGGGGAAAAAGAGTAAGCTTTGCGGCTTACTCTTTTAAGTCGCCCGAAGGGCGAATTTGTTCTGTATGGTAGCTGCAAAAGGGGGAATAATTAGTTATGAGGTGATATAAATGAAAAAGATAGCGTATATAATTGCATTTGTTATAGGCTTTACCGGGATAATTTGGTTTCTAAGCCAGAAAGCAACTCCTATTGCAAAAACTAAACCCATAACTAAATCGAATTCAGCTGAGAAGATGTCTCTGCCGGCAGTAAATCTTTCTAACAAACCTTTAGCCTGGGGTTTTAAAAAATCACAGAATGAGCAAGGGCCAGGGATTACGCTGGAACAAGAGGAAACTTTAAGAAAATATGGTGTATTATATCGGATTCCCACGGGAAAAAAAGAAGTAGTATTAACCTTTGATTTGGGTTATGAGAATGGTTATACCGACCACATCATCGAGGTTCTAAATCGTCATGGAGTTAAAGCTACATTTTTTGTTACAGGGCATTGGTTAAAGAACAATCATGATTTGGCCCAAAAGATGGTGGCCAATGGCCACATTGTTGGCAACCATACCATTAACCACCCAAGTTTACCCCAACTGAATCGAAAAAAGTTAAAAGAAGAAGTTGAACCTTTACAACTGGAAATTGAACGGGTCACAGGACAGAAAGCCATTTATCGCTATTTACGACCTCCAAAGGGAGAATATAGTGAACAAGTGCTGGATCAATTACAAAAAATGGGCTATACGACGGTATTGTGGAGTGTCGCCATTCCTGATTGGAAACCAATGCCAGGTGGTAGTCAGGCCGTAATCAAACAGGTTATGGCGCAGATACATCCAGGTGCTATCATTCTTTTGCATGGGGTCTCGGCGGATGTAGATCAAGGGCTGGACGAACTGTTAAATCAAATAGCTATTAAAGGTTATAAAGTTATTCCAATAGAAAAAACCAAAATCTGATATTGACAAAAATTCGATACTTTGCTATAAATATATTAGGTAAAAAACCATAATATTAACAGGGGAGTAGCTGGCTAACGCAAAGCGTTAGCTTTACAAGGTCGTCAATACGGCGCGAGCCCGGCCTTGTAAGACGTATGTCAAGCAAGACCTGCATTAATCCGGTGATTACTGGATAATGTTGGTCTTTTTCTGTTATTATTCATAATAAATAAATTTAAAAGGAGTGATTTGTTATATGTTTTTTTGGACACCCTATGATTGGCTGTTATTACCTGCAATTCTGCTGGCATTGTATGCACAATTGAAAGTTACAACGACTTTTTCACAGTATAAGAACAAACTAAACTCGCAAGGTTTAACAGGAGCTGTGGTGGCTCGTATTTTACTGGACAAAATGGGTTTATCCCATATACCTGTTCAGATCACGGAAGGTTTTCTAGGGGACCATTACGATCCAATCCATAAAGTTGTAAGATTGTCACCTGACATATATTACGGTAACTCGATAGCAAGTCTGGCTGTTGCAGCTCATGAAGTAGGGCATGCCGTGCAGCATAGTGAGGGATACTGGGCCTTAGTTGCCAGACACAGGATTTTTCCCCTCGTAAATATCGGGTCATTTCTGTCCTGGCCCCTGTTGCTCCTGGGCTTCTTCTTCCACGCTGCCAACCTGATTGAGTTGGGTATACTTGTGTTTTCCTTTACTGTGCTTTTCCAGGTCATTACTTTACCAGTAGAGTTTAATGCTAGTTCAAGAGCTGTAAATCTGCTAAGCAGTACTGGTCTAATAACTCGCAGTGAATCGCCGGCAGTAAGTGCTGTTTTGCGAGCTGCTGCCCTAACTTATGTGGCTGCAGCTGTAACGGCTGTTCTGGAGCTATTGCGTTTGATTTTGATTTTTGGAGGGATAAATCGAGATGAATAAAAATAAAAAGGAAACATTAATTATCTGTCCTATCTGCCAGAGCAGAGATATTGGTATACTTCGACAGAATCTGTGGTTTTGCCGTGCGTGTTTTTGTGAGTTAGTAGAAAAAAGCGGTAAAATTGTAGCATTTGGGATTGAGCAGGATGGAAGCCTGAAAAAGATCGAAAAAAGTGCTTAGGAGTGTTGTTTGTGGCTAAAGAAATTTGGTCCAGGGAAGAGGTTGTAAGAGGGAAGAAGATAATCTTCTCCTGGTTGCACAGTAAAGATGCCGTAGTGATACTGGCTAAACGAGCGGATAATAAAATCGCATTTGTTCAGCAAAGAAGGCCGGCTATTGATAAAATTTTGTTAGAACTGCCTGCTGGTGGAATCGAAAAAGGCGAAGACCCTCTCCTGGCTGCTCAGCGAGAATTGAAGGAGGAAACGGGCTGGACTGGTAGTGACTGGATGTTATTAACCTCTTATTTCCCCAGTCCCGGAATTACTGATGAGAAAATGTATGTTTTTTCATGTAAGCTGAAAGATCAAGCAGATCAGGAGTTAGATGAAGGTGAGGAAATAGATGTACTTTATTTTACGCCTGAAGAAGCTTTAAACATGATTAAGCGAAAAGAAATTATCGATGGCAAGACAATTATAGCATTATTATTGTCCTCATTGTAATTTTAACCAATCCTCTGCAGTCATTTTTATTTTTATGAGGTGCCTGCGGAGGATTTCATAATTTTTTATATCACAGTGAGGTCCGTTAATAATATAAATGGGAATTTTGCGGGGATTTTGCTTTATCCCAAGCAACAACAACATTTTTATATCATAGTCGGTTGCAGGAAGGGAATAGCCTATGATAACAATGCGGTCTGATTTTTTAATAGCATTTATGGCATAATTATAAAAGGGAATTAAGGGGCTATAATGTTCAGCGATTGTAATTTGTGGAGGGACTATCAAAGGCAATAAGGGATAGTGGCATTTAGGGCAAATCATTCCTGTTTGCCAAGAGCTATGAAAAGTATAATACTTACATCTGCTACACCACGACCAGCTGATACTCCCATGTAACTTTAGCAAATTTCTTGTCTTGCCTTTGATTCCGCTTCGTTCCAAAATGGTATCATAATTTAATGTGATCACTGTGTCTCGCGGTTTGAGACGCTCAATGAAATTCCGGTAGATTGCAAAATCAGCTTTATCCAGTTGACAATTCACGGAGTTGGCCAGTTCCTTGATGATTACATTTAATATTTCCGAAGTATGTTGGCATTGATTGTTATAATAACAGTGGAGAGTAAGTCGGCTAATTAATTCATCTATTTCACAATTGCTAATCCAATCTTTTTTCGTGGGGAAAATGTGTTTATAGATCCAGTGTTTCATTTTATTAATGTTAGGTTTATCGTGTTGGTCAAAGATCTTCTCCATTAACTCACGACCCAGTGGGGCTCCGGCTGCTTTAGAAAATCCTGAGCCCAGCAAATATACAGTTTTATGGGTTTTCATAATTATCCCTCCCGTTATAGAGTGAAAAAAATCAGGAGACAATATTCCGGGAGGGATCGCGATGCATAAAAACATTAAACGGATTAGAATACGTGCCGTAAGAAAGCAAAACTTCGTCAGAAGGGAAATTGATGAAAATTATTATGTTACGGATGACTATTTTGCTGATGGGAGGGGAGAATTTTAATCCTGCTCCCTTTTTACTTGCAGATAGCGTATTTGCATGATACACTTAATTTGGAAAAGTATATAGAAGGAGAACTGTAAATGGTTAAGGAAATAGAAATAGCAGAGGCACTTAAACTAACTAATGCTATTTTTGTAGATATAAGGGCACCGAAAGAGTTTCAAGAAGCAACCATACCTGGTGCTATCAATATACCACTTTTTAATGATGAAGAAAGAGCTGAAATTGGTACTATTTACAAACAAATTTCCCCTGAACAAGCTAAATTGCGGGGTTTGGAAATCGCTGGACCCAAAATTTATTCGCTGGTAAAAGAGGTAAAGGAAAAAGCAGGCGATAAAATTCCTGTAATTTTTTGCTGGCGTGGAGGTCATAGGTCAAAGTTCTTTGCTTATATCTTGAATTTTATGGACATAAATTGTTTGCGTTTGATTGGTGGATATAAAGCATTCCGTCGCTTAGTCCACAGATATTTTAGCAGTGCAGATTTACCTGGGGCAATTGTGCTTTATGGAAATACGGGCACAGGCAAAACTGAAATAATTAATAAATTATTAATAGAAAGAAATCTGCCGGCTATTGATTTGGAAAAACTAGCCAATAACCGGGGCTCGGTATTTGGTGCCATTGGTCTAGGAGAACAACCAACCCAGAAAAACTTTGAAGGCCTATTGTTTCAACACTTAATGAAAGTGGAACAATCCCATAACTTCTTTATTGTAGAAGGGGAGAGCAAACGGATTGGCCGTTTATTATTACCGGAAAAATTTTTCACCACTATGCAGACTGGACACAAAGTGTTAATTTACGCTAGCATAGAAACCAGAACCAAAAGAATTGTAGAAACATACTTAAAAAATTACTGGAATGACCCTGAACAGAGAATGGAATTATCTGCAGCTGTAAATAGATTAAGACAACGCCTTGGCAATGAAAAAGTAAAAACTCTTTTGGAAATGTTATTTGAAGGTAACTTAGATGAATTCGCAAGAATATTAATTGAAGAATATTATGATCAGGTCTATGGATTCCCCAATCATCCTGATCCTGAATTTGATGTATGTATATCCAGTGACAATATCAATGAGTGTGTAGAGGAATTAGAGAAATACTTTAGGAGAATAGCTCATGTCTAAAAAGTATTTTGAGTATTTGAATTTAGATAATCGCCCAGGACTGTTAGGAGATATTGCTACTTTAATAGGTTTATATAAAATAAATATATTACAAGTTAGTGGTGTCAGTGGTAACTGGAGATGTTTTCTCCTGGAAGGAGAGGACCAGGCTCTGGAAGCTTTTTTTCAAGCGGCTGCACGCATTCCTTCAATTCAAGTGCTGGCCTGGAGAAAGCCACTGTTTTTGGATTATCTTGCTGTGAAGCATGGTCAAAAAATCCAGCCTGTAAAATCTGAACCGGCCACTTATCAATTTACTCGTAATGATATTGGAGTAATGATAGATTTTCTTGGCGAGATAATCGAAAAACAATCACCAATATTAATTGGTTTACGGGGAAAACCCAGAGTCGGGAAAACAGAATCGGCTATTGCTGCTTGTGTTTATGCCAATAAACGCTGGACGCTGGTATCGTCTTCACTGTTACGGCAAACTATCCGGGAATCGCTGGGAAATATTGATAATGAGCATATTTACTTAATTGATGGTATTATCACCTATACAAGAGGTGGCTATAAGCATAAAGAATTAGTTTTAGAATTAGTGAGAAATTACACTTGTGTAGTTGAACATCCTGATTTTTTAGTCAATCATGGACTTTTAACATGGTCAGATTTTGCTTATTTAGTAGAATTAAGAGCAACTCCTACGGAAGAAATAAATTATGAAGATATCGCACTTAGTATTAATGCCTTTGATTTAAGTTAACGGAGGGATAAGTGTTGGGCGGAATTGGTGAAGAACTCAGACAAGCTCGGGAGCGTATGAATTTAACCTTACAAAAAGTAGAAGAAGAAACTAATATGCGCTGGCGTTATTTAGAGGCTCTTGAAAAAGAAGAATGGGACAAGATTCCTGGTGAGGCTTATGTTAAAGGATTTTTACGTAATTATGCAACTTATCTTGGTTTAGACCCCGATGAGATTCTTTTGCGTTACAAAACCCAGCGTTTTCAGAATGTTAAAATAGGGGAAGAAGAGGTAATAAAAGTTCACAGAGCCAATATCAAAGCGGAGAGGAAAAAAGAGAAAAAAATTTTTAGCAAGTTATTTGTAGTAGCTGTAGGAGTCCTGGCGGTAATTTTAGTCTTTTATATTTTTAACAAACCGCAAAACATAAATATTAGTCAAAAACATCCTCAAATAGCTGAAAAAAAGTCAGAAAGCCCTAAACAGCAATTACCAGTACAACAACCCCAGCAACCGCAAGAAAAACCGTCAGAAACAACGCAGCCTCCACCGACCGTTGAAAAGAAAAAAATTGCGATAACAGTAGAGATTGTTCAAGAGACATCCTGGTTGCAGATTGAAACGGAAAAAGGGATTGTCTGGCAGGGAATAGCAGGTAAAGGGCAGAAATTATCATTTGAAAGTGATAAAATGATTAAATTATGGGTGGGTAATGCTGCAGCAGTTAAATTAAAAGTTAACGGCCAGGATCTTGGTACAATGGGCAAGAAAGGTGAAGTTATTAAAAAAACATTATATCCACAGTAAAAAAAACTGAAAGAAAATTAGGCACAACTCATAGTTGTGTCTATTTTTTTTACATAAGTACTTATGGGGATTATTAAGGTTTAGAAGGAATTTTCTTATTATTGTCGAAATTATGGGCAAATGACTGGGGTGATGTTTCTATGACGGCAGAGAAAAAGTTAACCAGAGCAGAATTCTTCAACTGGTTCATCAAAAAATCAATGGAAAAAGCTGTGGAAGTTGGTGACGAGTTGATAAAAAAAGCTTCTACGTTAGGGCTAGAGGTTAACGAGGGGGTAGTTCTCTGCGGTCTAGAAGATGTATCATCAACACCTAAAAAAATCTTTTATCGAAATAATACTTATTTTTTATGGGCTTGGAACCATAGTTTTGCTCTGACTTACTCAATTTGTCCACATGACCGGTTTCCACTAATGCTGCGGCGGGAGTACCAGGAATTTTTTTGTCCTTTATGCCAGAAAAGCTGGTCCTGGGAAAATACGGCCTGGCAGGAGATCGGTAATATCCCAGTTGAGGTTATTGACAGCAAGGTGTTGCTAAGTTCTGAGGCCCAGTCATTACTAGCTCAATAAAATCAACCAGGAGGTGCAAGTATATGGATTTGATGGAAAGATTGATTTCCCGAGGGATCTCTCGAAGAGACTTTGTAAAACTATGCGCTACCACTGCGGCGGCCATCGGCCTGGGGGAGGGGGCTGCACCACAGGTGGCAGCTGCAGTTGAGAGCGCTGCCAAAAAACCAGCAGTAATCTGGCTGGAAGGGCAGGATTGTGCTGGATGCAGTGAATCTTTTTTGGCTACCATTAAACCCAGTGCAGCTGAAGTTGTACTGGATATGATTTCTTTGCGCTACCACGAAACGGTAATGGGTTCTTCCGGGACCATTGCCGAAGAAGTTCTGGAAGAAACCATTAAAGAGGGTGGCTATGTATTAGTTGTTGAAGGCTCTGTACCAACTGAAAATGATAAGTTTTGTTATGTTGCTGGAAAACCATGGCGTGAAACACTGATTAAAGCAGCGCAAAATGCTAGTGTTGTTCTGGCTGCTGGAGCTTGTTCTGCCTACGGTGGTATTCCAGCTGCTGGACCAACGGGAGCAAAAGGTGTGGCAGATGTGGTTGATGAACAAACCAAGCAAAAGGTGATCAACTTGCCACATTGCCCAGTGAAACCATCAGTACTGCTGGCAACGATTATTTATTACCTTACTTACAAGTCTGCTCCGGAACTGGATGCCTACAGACGCCCAAAACTATTCTACAGTAACCTCTTACATGACAATTGTCCGCGCCGTGGTCATTTTGAAAATGGCGAGTTTGTTACCGACTGGAATGATCCGAAACAAAAGGATTATTGTTTGTTACTGATGGGGTGCAAGGGACCAAAAACCTATACCAACTGTGCTCAGGTCTGGTGGAATGATGGTGCCAACTTCTGTATTAATGCAGGTTCTCCCTGCGCTGGTTGTTCACAACCAGAGTTTTATCATAAATTTACTCCCTTATATGACAAACAGGAAATTATTCAGAAGGAACTGCCTGGTATTGGAGCAACTAATGTTGATACCATCGGAAAAGTAATCGGTGGTGCTGCTGCTGTTGCTGCAGCTGTCCATTTTGCAGGAAGCAAACTTACCAAGAAAGAAGAATAAGGGGGTAATAATCCATGGCTGAAAAAATTGTGATTGATCCCGTTACTAGAATAGAAGGTCATTTGAGTATAACAGTAGAAGTTGAAAATGGTGTTGTTAAAGATGCCTGGTCTGCTGGTACAATGTTCCGTGGCTTTGAAGTGCTGTTGCAGGGTAAAGACCCACGGGATGCAGTATATGTAACAGACAGGGTTTGCGGTGTCTGTACTGGTTCTCATGGTTGGGCTTCTGCATTGGCATTAGATGAGGCCTTTGGCGCCACTGTTCCCGAAGCAGGAGTTTTGATGCGTAACCTGATGATGGGGGCAATCTGGTTGCACGACCATCCGCTGCATTTCTATCACTTAAGTGCTTTGGATTACATTGATGTTACTGCTGTTGCCCAGTATAAAGGAAATGATCCCAAGCTTAACGCTGTGAAAGACAAAATTGTTGCCCTGGTGCAGGCTGGTGATGCTCATCCGCTGGTACCCAGATATCAGCCTGATGAGTTTTCTGTAAAGGATCCTGAGCTGGTAACAACTGCTGTTTATCACTATCTATTTGCTCTGGATATGCAGGCTAAGGCCAAGCGTATGGCAGCTTTACTGGGCGGAAAGATTCCTCACAACTCTGCCATGGTAGTAGGTGGATTTACCAATTTCCCATCAGTAGAAACACTGAACAATTATCGTAGCTTGTTACTGGAACAAATTGATTTCCTGGAAAATGTCTATCTGAAGGATGTGCTGATCTTTGGTACAGGGCCTCTACTGCCGCTGGCACAGGCTGGTATTGGAGGCGGTTATGGTAACTTCATGGCTTATGGTGGTTTCCATGATGATGTCGAGAAAAAGAATTTGTTCTTTAAGCCCGGTGTAATTGTTAATGGAAATATTGACCAGGTATTAGAATTTACTCCGGATAAAATAACCGAAGAAATTACCTATTCCTGGTACAATGGTGAAGCTAAACATCCAAGTGAAGGCGAAACTAAAGTAAACCCGGACAAGGAAAACGCTTACTCTTTTGTTAAGGCGCCGCGGTATGAGGCCTATGCAATGGAAGTAGGACCTCTTGCCAGAATGTTGATTAATAAGCCTCAGGTACTGATGGATGTAATTAAGAAATACAATATTAAGCCGGGGGCTGTGGCTCGCCATGCTGCCCGTGCTGTGGAGGCTGTCCTGTTGGCAAAACAGCTGCTGGTATGGGTAGACAAAATGTACGAACTTATTGGCAAAGGCGATATAAAGATTCATGACAATACAAAATGGCAGCCACCCAAAGAAGGAAAAGGTGCTGGTTTAAATGAAGCTCCGCGCGGTGCGCTTGGTCACTGGGTCAATATTAAAGATCAAAAAATTGAAAACTATCAGCTGGTAGTGCCTTCAACCTGGAACTTCTCACCCCGGGATGATAAAAAGAAACGGGGACCGGTTGAAGAGGCATTAATTGGTGTTCCAGTGCCTGATCCGAAGAACCCCATTAATGTAGTACGGGTAGTACGTTCCTTTGACCCGTGTCTCTCATGTGCTATTCACTTAATTGAACCTGAAACTAATGAAATTCTCAAGTATCGAGTATTATAGGGGGTGTAGAGAATGGCTCATTCGGCCGACCACCCGCGCACTACCAGGGTTTATCATTGGATCAATCTTGTTTCAATGGCTGTGCTAATATTGACTGGTTTTTATATTCACCGACCTTTTGCTCCTGGTTATATGTTTGAGGCCAGGTTGTTACATTTCATTTTCATGTATGTGCTGTTTTTCAACCTCTTGGGCAGAATAATTTATGCTTTTTTAGGCAGATATGCTGATGCTGGCCAGTTTTCCTTTGGCATTAAGGATATTAAGGCTTTATGGGAAGTAGTAAAGTATTATGCTTTCATTGGGCCCCATCCCCAAAAAAGCGGGAAGTATAATGCTCTGCAAAAACTCTCCTACCTGGGGATTGTGGTAATAATCCTGTTCCAGGCAGTAACTGGTTTTGCCCTTTATCGGCCAGAACTCTTTTCCTCTGTGGTTACTACTCTAGGAGGATTACATGCTTTACGGATGACCCATTACCTGGTGATGTGGATTATCATCGCTTTCACCATTATCCATGTATATATGGCCTCAACAGAAACACCTGAACAGGTAAAATTGATGCTATTTGGTATAGAAGAAGGTAAAGAACATGCGGGACAAGAAAAAGTCGCAGGTATTAGTTCTGGGCATCGGTAATGAAATCCTACAAGATGAAGGTTTAGGGATTCATGCTGCCAGAATGCTGGAAAAAATGAATTTGCCAGAAGAAGTAGAGGTAATTGCCGGTGGGACTGCTGGGTTAGCCCTTTTACCTCTGTTGAAAGAGAAGGATTATTTAATAGTTATCGATGCTGTTAATGCCAGAACGGAACCAGGGGCAATTTTTAAATTCAAGCCAGACCAGGTAGATGTATACCCCCTGGAATACCAGCTATCCTTTCATCAATTGGGTTTGTATGATGTATTAAGGGTTGCGCAGCTATTAGGAGATTGCCCGGATACAACTATTTTTGGGATGCAGCCAGGAACTATTTCCTGGGGTATGGAGCTAACCCCTCCAATAGCTGATAATTTACCACGCCTGGTTGAACTGGTTGTTGAAGAAATCAATAAAATTCTCGGCAAGGGACCCCATTAAGGGTCCCTTGTTTGTGATATAATAGCTAATGATAAAAACTATCGTCAGTTGTAGAGGAGTTTGTGAAAAAGATGCAACAACCAGAGTTTGTACCGATGTCAAAAGAGGAAATGAGTAATTTAGGCTGGCATTATCTTGACTTTATTCTGATCACAGGTGATGCCTATGTTGACCATCCCAGTTTTGGCTCTGCTATTATTAGCAGAGTATTAATTGAAAATGGCTTTAAAGTAGGGATTATCGACCAACCCAACTGGAAGAAAAAGGATGATTTTAAAAAGTTAGGAGCACCTCGTTTTGGCTTCCTGGTAACAGCCGGTAATTTGGACTCCATGGTAAATCATTATACAGCGGCCAAAAAAAGAAGAAAAAGAGATGCCTATTCCCCTGGCGGGAAAATGGGATTAAGACCTGATTATCCGACTCTAGTTTATACCCAGGTTATTAAAGAAATTTTTCCGGATAAAAAGGTGATTCTTGGCGGCATTGAAGCAAGTCTGCGGCGTTTTGCCCACTATGACTTCTGGCAGGACAAAATTTTACCTTCTTTTTTAATCCTTTCAGGAGCTGATCTGTTGTTATACGGGATGGCGGAAAAAAGTATTGTAGAGCTAGCATTAGAATTAAAGAAAGGTAGTAAGGGTAATTATAAAAATATTCGTGGTTTATGTTATGTTGCTTCAAAAGAAGAAATTGGTACTTTAGATCCAAAGAATGTGATATTTTTGCCTGATTATGAGAGTATTTGTCGGGATAAGCTGGTATATGCTGAAGCATTTCGAAAACAATATCTTGAACAGGATCCTTTTTGGGGTAAAATTTTAATTCAACCTTATCGAGACAAGGGATTTCTAGTTCAAAATCCGCCAGCTTTTCCCCTTAAGGAAACTGAATTTGATCAGATTTATGAATTGCCTTTTCAAAGAAAATGGCATCCAATCTATGACAAGGATGGAGGAGTGCCGGCTCTTTCCGAGGTGATATTTTCCATAACTGCTAATCGTGGTTGCTATGGCGGTTGCAACTTTTGCGCTTTAACAATGCATCAAGGGCGAATCGTTCAAAGTAGAAGCAAAGAATCAATTGTAGAGGAAGCAAAAAAATTAGTTAACCAGCCAGAGTTTAAAGGCTATATTCATGATATTGGTGGACCAACTGCTAATTTTTTAGGACCTGCCTGTTCTAAACAGGCAGTGGCCGGAGCGTGTAAAAACAGACAGTGTTTATTTCCTGAACCCTGTGAACATTTAAAACCCAGACATGATAAATTTCTGGAAATATTACGAAGTGTACGTAACCTAAAAGGGATAAAAAAAGTCTTTGTTCGATCTGGTATTAGATATGATTATTTACTGGCAGATAGAGAAAGGGAGAAAATAGTTGAGGAATTATGTAAACATCACATTAGTGGGCAGTTGAAAGTAGCACCTGAGCACATTTCAAAGGTTGTCCTTTACTGTATGGGGAAACCAGCAATAGAACAATTCGAAGAGTTTAAACAGCTTTATGAGCTAACTAATAGAAGGTTAGGGCTTAAACAGTATCTGGTACCCTACTTAATGTCTTCCCATCCAGGTAGTACACTGGAAGATGCGGTAAAATTAGCGGTATATTTAAAGAAAAATAAAATGAAGGTAGAACAGGTGCAGGATTTTATTCCTACCCCTGGCAGTTTATCTACGACTATGTATTATACCGGCATTAACCCTCTAACAGGCAAAAAGGTGTATGTTCCGAAAAGTATGCATGATAAAGCTTTACAAAGAGCTTTAATTCAGTACTGGTTACCACAAAATTATCATCTGGTAAAAGAGGCTTTGATTAAGACAGGGCATAGTGAATTGATTGGCAACGGCCCAGGCTGTTTGATTCCCGCTAAGCCTCCGAAGATTGACATTCAACAGCGAAGTTAATATAATTTATTAAGATAGACATGATGGTGGTGGGATTGTGTCTAAAACTATTGAAGAGATTTGCCAGCTTTTAGCAGAGAAAGATTATAAATTAACACCCCAGCGTAGGATTATCATGGAAACCTTTCTTGAGCATGGTGAAAGACATTTATCGGCCGAGGATATCTACAGTTTGGTCAAATCCAAACATCCTGAAATTGGAATGGCAACTGTATATCGTACACTAGATTTACTGGCGGATTTAGGTGTTTTACAAAAAATGAATTTTGGTGATGGGAGAAGTAGATATGAATTTAGTGAACAAGATGAACATCATCATCATCATTTAATTTGTTTATCCTGTGGAGAAGTATTGGAGTTTGCTGATGATTTACTGGATTCCCTGGAGAAAGCAATAGCTGAGGCAACTCAGTTCAAAATAACAGATCATCAGCTTAAGTTTTATGGTTACTGCAAGAAATGTCAGTAATGACATTTCTTTTTTTGCTCACGGAAGGAGTAGAAAAATGGTTAGAGTAGGACTTGTATCATTGGGATGCGCAAAAAACCGGGTTGATTCAGAAGTAATGTTGGGACATTTGTTTAATAAAGGATATACTATAACCGATAATGCCGAGGAAGCTGATGTGTTGATTATAAACACCTGTGGCTTTATTCAGTCTGCAAAAGAGGAATCTATAGAAACTATTCTTGAAATGGCACAATATAAAGAAAAGGGTAAATGTCAGGCTCTTGTGGTTACTGGGTGTTTGAGTAAGAAATATCATGATGAATTAGAAAAAGAACTTCCTGAAGTAGATGGTTTTCTGGGTACTAATGAAATCGATAAAATCGGTGATGTAGTTGAACAGATACTGGCTGGTAAAAAAATCGCCGAAGTTAATAAAAAAGATGATTACCTTTATGACTCGTCTAAACCACGTATCTTAACAACCCCTAATTTTTATGCGTATGTAAAAGTAGCAGAGGGTTGTAATAACCGCTGCCATTATTGTACAATCCCGGTAATCAGAGGAGCGTTTCGCAGTCGTAAGAAAGAAGATATTTTAAATGAAATTAATTTATTAGGAGAACGGGGAGTAAAGGAAATCCTATTAATAGCGCAAGATACTACCAGTTATGGTCTTGACCTGTATGGTAAGCCAGAGTTAGTTGATTTATTACAAGAAATCAATAATAATAACAATATAAATTGGATTAGAGTATTATACAGCTATCCTATATTTTTTTCCGATGAATTAATCAAAACCATTAAGAATTTGCCGAAAGTCTGTCATTACCTTGATATTCCTTTACAACATTGTAGTGATAAAATTTTAACCACTATGAACCGAAAAGGTAATAAACAGTTCATAAAAGATTTAGTTTATAAGCTGCGGACTGAGATACCAGATATAGTTTTGCGTACCAGTTTTATAGTAGGTTTGCCTGGCGAAACCGAAGATGACTTTAATGAGTTATTGGAGTTCATGCAAGAAATGCAATTTGACCGGGTTGGAATTTTTACTTATTCCCGGGAAGACGGAACCGTTGCTTACAATATGGAGAACCAAGTGCCTGAAAACCTTAAAAAACAACGTTGGGAAAGAGCTATGCAGGTACAACAAGAAATATCCTATGCCAAAAACCAGCAACGAGTAGGGAAAACCTTTTTAGTTTTAGTTGAAGGGACAACTTCTGAAGGATTATATTTTGGTCGGAGCCAGTATGAGGCTCCCGAAGTGGATGGCAAAATCTTTTTCTCATCAAATCAGAGTTTAGCCTCAGGTAATTTTGTTAATATAAGGATTACTGAAGCTTACGAGTATGATTTGTTAGGGGAGATTGTGCATGAATCTAGCTAATAAATTAACATTGATCCGGATCTTTTTAGTACCAATATTTATGATAATACTCGTAAGCAAATTGCCTTACGGAAAGTGGATTGCCTTTGCAGTTTTTCTTCTGGCAGCATCAACTGATGGACTTGATGGTTATATTGCCCGTTCTCGAAAACAGATTACACGACTAGGTAAATTTCTGGATCCTTTAGCTGATAAATTACTGATTTCAGCGGCTCTAGTTTCACTTGTTGAGCTACGGGAAATTCCAGCCTGGGTTGCAATAATTATTATAGGACGTGAGTTTGCCATTACAGGGTTACGGTCTATTGTTGCTGCAGAAGGTGTTGTTGTAAGCGCAAGCATATTAGGTAAGTTAAAAACTATCATGCAAATAGTTGCGATTAGTGCCTATTTGATTAATTTCCCTTTTGCTTCGGTTTTTATGGGTTTGGCAGTGATAATGACAATTTGGTCTGGAGTTGACTATTATTTAAAACTAAGGCCGTGGCTTAAAAATAAGTAAAGACTATTTTTGTCGTTTTCGACAAAAATAGTCTTTTTTTTATCTTTTTCATCAAAGGATTGAATTAGAGTTTGTAGAAAATAAAATACAAGTTTTTTGGGGAGGTGATATTAGCTTGTTCTATAATCAAATTATTAAGTTAATAAAAACTGCCGTATATTTATTGCCGGTTATAATATTATTTATCAGCCATTATATTACAATTAATCCAATATTACATATATTAATTTGGGAAATGTTCGCATTACCTGTTTATTTTCTTTTGTGTGAAAATAAAAGTACCCTGGCTATTTATTTGATAATATTATCAACAGCGGGTATAATAATAGAAATCATTAATTATTATAAGTCTTTAGATATATTCTCTCTTTGTTTAATTTTATTAATACATATCCTTGTTGTTTTAATTAATAGTATTGCTGCCTTAAATTATAATCAGGTATTACAGAATCAGATTAAACTACAGGAGCGTTTAAAACGATTAGCTATTATTGATCCATTAACGCATTTAATAAATGGGAAATATTTTTTAATGAAATTGGATGAGGAAATATCGCGTGCTAAAAGAGAGAATAAAAAATTTACTGTTGCAGTATATAAAATAGTTAATTTAAACAAACTGGAATCGGGTGTTAGAAATGGTTGTCTGGAATGGAATCTAACTAGGATTGCTGAAATTTTAAGACAAACCATCAGAAATTTTGATACTGTTGCGCGTTTGAAAGATGATGTTTTTGCAGTTTTATTAACCAATTCTGATTTGGAACAAGCCCACGAGATAAAAGAAAGATTTGAAAAAAAGTTGCAGGAAAATGTAAATACAAGAAAATGGAAATTTAGTGGGTATTCACAACATGATAACCTGTATGTTCTAGCTGGTTATGCTGTTTATCCTAAAGATCATAACGAGGGACAAGGATTATTAGAAGTAGCTGAACAAAATCTTGAAGTGAGCGAAAAAAACTATAAATACAAAGTAACTCAGGATTGGTTGAAATCGGAAAGATATGCATTAATGGAGCAGATGTCTGCCAGCTTGGCCCATGAAATCAAAAACCCATTAACCTCTGTACGAGGTTTCATTCAATTACTACAGAACCGGGAACAAGACTTTCATGAAAAAGAACACTTGCGAATTATCCTGGACGAACTGGATCGTATGAACAAGTTAATTCATGAATTTTTATCTTTTTCAACAAAAAAAAATACACGAAAATTTTTTGATATTAATCAGCTTATTGATGATATAATATTTATTATGTCTAGTTTAGTCCATGACAAAAATATTAAAATTGAAAAAAGGAGTGAGTTAAAGAATTCATTATTGTATGGACAACCCGAGAAAATTAAGCAGGTGTTTATTAACTTAATAAGGAATTCCATTGAAGCAATCAATTGCAATGGCAAGATAACAATTATTTTACAGGAAGATGGGAACTATCTTCTAATGTCCGTTAAAGACAATGGTTGTGGAATAGATAGAGAAACAATAAAAAATATTTTTAAACCATTTTATACGACTAAAGAAACTGGAACAGGATTAGGACTGAGTATATCAGCTCAAATTATAAAAGAACATCAAGGAGAAATTTGGGTAGACAGCGAAAGAGGAATAGGTACTACCTTTAAAATAAAACTGCCCAGAAATTAAATATTATATTTATTTATAAGCATGGTCTCGGCTCTTTTAATCATTGCTTTTACCATCTTTCCTCCAATTTCACCACCAACTTTACCACATTCTTCAGCGGTAACATCACCCCAGTAACCATTTTCAATTTTAGGTAAGATACCTATTTCTTTCGCAATTTCATACTTGAACTGATCTAGTGTGGATTTAGGCAATAACTGTTCTACAAATTTAGGCATTAGAATCACTCCTTTTTTAGTTTCTGATCTTATTTTCTGTACCATAAAATAAAAATATAATAGTATTGTGATGGTGAGTTTGGATGTTCTTTGTAAATTTAGTGTTTAATTTTATTCTTTTTTTTCTATTTTTTTTGTTATTAAAAAGAAGAAATATTTTGTTACCTTTGATATTGGCCTTGTTGGTTACATTCATTGATCAGATGCGATTTCTTATTTTAAATAAAATAATTCTCTTGATAATTTCGATTGTTTTATTATTTTATTTTTTAAGGAAAAAGAAATAATTATTAAGTCGATTTAACCATTCATAGGGTAAAATCTTAAAAATAATTAATAAAGTAGCATATGTAATTATTGCTGAGCCTACTGAAGTTATTAAACTTAAAGTAGGTGAATTTATTATTACAAAAATCAGCAGATAAATTTTCATGGCAACAAATCCCATAAATAAAATTACCGGAATCAAATAGATAGTCTTGGTTTCTATAACACTCCAGAAACCTAAATCTTTTGTAATAAATACTATATTAAGGATTGCAGTTATAAAAAAACTAACATTAATAGCCCAACAAGCCGTTTTAAAAGGATCAACAGCAATAGGCACCAGGGTTATTAATAATATTATTTCAACTAAGCTGCCCCAAAGCATATTTTCTAATGGTCGTTTAGTTTGTCCTAACCCTTGTAAAATACCTGTTGTAGTTTGTTGTAGGTAATAAAAAATTCCTCCAAACGCAAGAATGCGTAGCGCCTCACCGGCATTTATTTGTTTAAACAGTAAATAACAAATCTGGGCAGAAAACAAGTAAAAAATTACTACAGCAGGTAGTCCGAATAAGAGTGTAAAAAATAACGAGGTTTTTATCCTGTCTCTTAGTAAGGGTATATTTCCGGCTGAATTTGCTTCAGATATTGCCGGGACTAATGTTGTTGCTAAGGCGGATGTTAAAACACTGGGAATTACCAGAATTGGAATTGCCATACCGCTTAATTGACCGAAAAGTGAAGTTGCTTCATTTAAATTAATGCCGGCTTTAACCAGCTGGCGCGGAATTAAAGTAGCCTCAAAGGACAATAGTACAGTAGCAACAATTTTACTTAAAGCTACTGGCCAGGAAAAAAGAATAAGTTCTTTTGTAGTCACGGTGTTTTTCCTTAATGATAAAGCTAAACGTTTGTTTTTCTTCCACCATTTTAAGAAAAAGTAAAGTAGAACAAGAAAACCGATGGTTTCTCCGGCAATAACTCCAATGGAGGAACCGATAGCTCCCCAAACTATGCTTTTGGAGACCAAAATATATGCAAAAACAAGACCGCAAGTAACTCTAACTACTTGCTCCACAAACTGGCTAATCGCTGGTGCATTCATCATGAGAAGACCTTGAAAAAAACCTCTAAAACCAGAACACACACTAATTACTGGGACAGATAATAAAAGGCTTTTTAAAATTGGTAAAGCGTTTTGGTTGGTTAAGAAAAGCGGTGCAATTCTATCAAGAGATAAATACAAAGCACCGGTGATTATGGTTGAAAAAATAAGCAGAATCAATATTGATTTTCTTAATATATAAACTGAATAAGCGGGATCTTTTTGATTATTTTCGGCCACAAATTTTGCTATCGCCAGTGGCAATCCAAAACTAGAAATAACCAGAACAAGTATATATATTGGGTAAACCATATTAAACAACCCAATACCCTGTGAGCCAATTAAACTTACAATCATTATCTGGTAGATAAACCCCAGGATTCGATTAACAAGATTTGAAGAAAATAAGACTAGTGTCCCTCCAAGTAAACTCTGTTTGCGCAAGATACCCCTCCTTATAGGGTAATTTTTTCTAAGTAATTTTATTTTTTTGTCCTGCTGAATATGATGTTGTGACCGACTATACAGAAAAATATAATGTATGTAGAACTTGAAAAGGGAGGCAGAGTCTATGACCATTCGTATTGCTTTATTAATGGGTGGGTTGTCGTCTGAAAGGGAAATATCATTGAAAAGCGGGGAAGCAGTTTATAAGGCATTGCTAGAAGCCGGTTATGAAGTTGATAAGATAGACGTTGACAAGCAAGTTGCCAAAAAACTTCTTGAAAAAAGGTATGACCTAGCTTTTATTATGTTACATGGCGCTTATGGGGAAGATGGAACAATCCAGGGGCTGCTGGAAATACTGGGCATACCCTATACCGGATCAGGAGTTCTGGCTAGCGCTATTGCTATGGATAAAATAATGAGTAAAAAGGTATTAATGCAGGCCGGGTTACCTACAGCTCCTTTTGTTTCAGTGTCCCGTTACCATTGGGAAAAAAATAGACAGGAAGTTTTAGGGAAAATAAAAAATGAAATTAGTTTACCGCTTGTAGTTAAGGCTCCTAACCAAGGCTCCACCATTGGCATATATTTCGTCTGGCAGGAAGATGAGCTTGAAAATGCGTTAGAGGAAGCTTTTAAGTTCCCTGAAAGGGAGATATTAATTGAAAAATTTATTAAGGGTAAGGAAGTAACAGCGCCTGTGCTGGGTAATAATGAGGTGACTTCTTTGCCATTGATCCAAATTATTTCTAAAACCGGGGTTGTTTATGATTACCAGGCCAAATATACTGCCGGGCTTAGTGAACATGTCATTCCGCCAGAATTACCTAAATCAGTGATTGAAAAAGTGCAGGACTTAGCCTGTCAGGCTCATTTAGCTATTGGTTGTAGCGGACTTTCTCGGGTTGATTTCATTATAGATGATAATTTTCAGCCCTATATTCTGGAAGTGAACACAATTCCGGGTATGACTGAAACTAGTCTATTTCCAGATTCCGCTCGAGCAATAGGGTGGTCTTATAAGGATTTATGCTGTAAAATTATTGAATATGCAGGTGAAAGATTTAATAAAAAATTTACTCTTTGACTTGTATCCCAACTATAAGATAAAATAGAGATATATAAACAAAGGGAGTGGGAGAAATTATGAAAATTGCTGTAGCAGGAAAAGGCGGAGTCGGGAAAACTACTTTTACAGCCCTACTCATTAAACAACTGGTAGAAGCGAATAAAGGTGCAATCCTGGCTGTTGATGCCGACCCTAATTCCAATTTAAATGAAGCACTCGGTATTGAAGTGCATGCATCAATCGCAGATATTCTGGATGAAGTAAAAGGTGGTAAAGCTATTCCCGAGGGAATGCCGAAAGATGTCTATGTAGAGTATCGCCTTAGCCAGGTATTGAATGAAACCGATTATGTGGATTTGGTGGTTATGGGGGTACCTCAGGGGAGTGGGTGCTACTGTTATCCCAATGACTTAATGCGTAAATATCTTGAAAACCTGAGACAGAATTATGACTATGTGGTAATTGATAATGAAGCAGGTATGGAACATTTAGCCAGAAGAGTGGTTACAGATATTGATTATCTTTTTGTTGTCAGTGATGCATCAGCTAGGGGCATCCGTTCAGCGGGCCGTGTATTTGATATTGTTAAAACAGTAGGTATTAATGTAAAAAATATCTATCTGGTTATTACAAAAGTTTTACCAACTGGAATCGAGGAATTAAAGCCGGAAATTGAGGCTACCGGACTAGAGGTTGTAGGAACCATTCCTTATGATGAAGTAGTGGCCCGTTATGATCTGGCAGGTAAGCCACTGGTTGAATTGCCAGCAGATTCTCCTTCAGTATTGGCAGTAAAGAATATCTTCAGTAAACTGGCCCTTTAAGGGCCAGTTTTACTAGCGAGGTAAGGTGTTATCCTGTGGAAGCGGGAAGAAGGCTTAAACAAGCAATAATAATGATATTTGTCACAGTAGCGTTGCATTAATTTTATGAATGGTAGTCAACTATGTTTTGGTCATTACGCATTATGGTATATATGACATTTATGTAATTATATGTAATTAAGGACTCCAGTTCTTTGGCCAAAAGGGCTAGTGGTAATAGAGGGTAGTCCTATTCCACATTTTGTCAGCCATTTTGCTTTACAATATAATTGGGTCATAACTCACTTCATTCAGAAAATTTGTTTCTCCGTCCATTACTTGCCTTACTGTTAACTCATATATTGCTTCGTAATTTAGTCTTCGTCGTCCTTTGGACGTTCGCTTTTTCTGTTTACATAGTTTTTT
>NZ_FUXM01000042.1 GCF_900167165.1 Carboxydocella sporoproducens DSM 16521
TCCACTGCGGTGTCGTACTGAACGCCGATCTGGTAGGCGCATATAACATTCTGCAAAGGTATCTCCGTGAGTCCGGTCTGGCACTGCCGGACCGGTCGGGAGTAGTGGGCGCACTGGCACGCCCTGCGGTCAACCTGTTCGTGTGGAGAAAAACCACATCGCCAGGCCGTGAACAGGGGACGTTCAGGCAGGCCGCTTAGGTCTGTTCCGGGCAGCCGCGAATTATAAAACCAACCACTTCTAGAAGGGGAACCCCACCCCTTTTAGGGGTGGGAGGATATCAGGGTTTTAGATCACTGGCAATTTGCTGGTTTTAAACTGCAGTTATCAGTACAACAATTTGCTGCTGATGGTCCCGGATTAGAACCAATCTATCAGGCCGCATTACAACGTGAGTTTGAAAAAGCCATTCAGCTGGTGGAAACCTATCCCCATGTCTATCTCGATACCTCCTGGGTACTGGGTAATCCCGGGGTACAGGTACCGTTACCTACCCTGGCCCAATTTATGGAAAAATATCCACACCGTTTCTTGTATGGCAGCGATTTTCCCATTATGGAGTATGCACCGCAAGCAGGACTCCAGACCTTGTTAACTTTGGGACTATCGGAAAGTACATTGAATTGTATATTCGTGAAAATGCCAGACAATTGCTGGAAGACGAATAAGAGACCCTTTGCCAGATATATTGACAAAGGGTCTTAAATTTTCTGTTTTACACCCCAAAAGGCTTCAGAACCCGTTCCAGAATGCCATGGACGGCAGCAATCAGTACCCCGTAGTTGACAATGGGCACCTGGCGACTGCGGGCCTGTTGCAGGCGGTGTAGCATGGAACGCCGGTTTAACATACAGGCACCACAATGGACGATTAATTTAAAATCCTCCAGGTTATCGGGATAGCCCTGCCCGGATGACCAGGTGTACTGCAGTTCTCCGCCTGCCAGCTGATTGAGCCAGCGGGGAATTTTGGCCCTGCCGATATCATCGGGTTGCCGGTGATGGGTACAGGCTTCAGCGATCAGCACCCGGTCCCCGGGTTTTAACGCTGAGATCGCTCGTGCACCTGCGGCCAGGGTGGCCAGATCTCCTTTGTAGCGGGCATAGAGGATGGAAAAGCTGGTCAATGGTACATTTTCTGGCACCAGCCGGGAGACCAGGCCAAAGGCCTGGGAATCGGTGACCACCAGGGCCGGGGGCTGCTGGAGATTGGCCAGGGTTTGTTCCAGTTCGAATTCCCGGCAAACATAGGCCATTACCCCATGATCCAGGCAATCCCGCAGTACCTGAACTTGCGGCAGTATCAAGCGGCCTTTGGGAGCAGCGGAGTCAATGGGGACGACCAGTACCACTGTATCACCGGGCTTGACCAGGTCGCCCAGGATAGTTTCCGGCTCCCAGTTTTGCGGGGCCTGCTCGATCATCGCCTGTTTCAGTTCTTCGATTCCGGCGCCGGTACGGCTGCTAACCTTTACCCAGGGGAGGTCGAGGACGGCCCGGGCAGCAGCCAGATCGGGGTCAGCCAGGTCGCTCTTGTTTAGCACGCCGACCAGGGGCAGGTTGTGCTGCCGGCAGAGGGCGGCGATCTCCCGGTCAAAGCTGGTTATCCCGGTAGTAGCATCCACCACCAGCAGGGCCAGATCGGCTTTGGGCAGCACTTCCCGGGTTTTTTGTACCCGCAGCTGGCCCAGTTCCCCTTCATCATCCAGACCGGCGGTATCGATCAGCACTACCGGGCCCAGGGGCAGGATTTCCATGGCTTTGTAGACTGGATCTGTGGTGGTGCCGGGGATAGGGGAGACCAGGGCGATGTCCTGGTTGGTCAGGGCATTGATCAGACTGGATTTACCGGCATTGCGGCGACCGAAAAGGGCAATATGCAGGCGATTGGCACGAGGGGTTTCCAGCATCAGTGTTCCTCCTGTTCATCCCTGGCGCAGATACCGGGGGGGCCGGCGGCCGGCCCGGGCGATCTGCTCCAGTGCATAGTTGAGATTGACGGGATTTTTGTTGCTGTAGATCTGGTAATTACCCCGGTACTGGGGTGGGGTCATAATCAACATAATGGTATTGGCACCGGCGCGCAGAGCCAGTTCCTGGCCGCGGGGATGCAGGGTAGCCATAGCGGTAGTGGCGGGCAGGAAAACATTCTGGCAGACTATCCGGGTCAGGGCCACTACCCGCAGACAGAGGTGCAAATCCCCTGGCGGCTGATCGGCCCAGGGGGTATTGGCTGCCGGTAAAAAGGGGCCGATACCGATCATGTGAATGCCATCATCTTTAAAATGGAGAATATCGGCGGCCAGGTCCATTACTGTCTGCCCGGGAAGGCCCACGATATTGCCGGATCCGCTTAAAAGTCCGGCCTGTTTGATTAACTGCAGATGTCGCCGCCGTTCCCCGTAATCATCATCAGGATGGGCGGCTGCAAACAGATAGGGGGAGCCGCTTTCCAGTTTGAGCAGATAGTTGTTGGCCCCTGCTTCCCGAAGTAGCCGGTATTCTTCCGCCCTGCGTTCTCCCAGACTGAGGGTGATGCGCAGGCCGTATCTTTCCTTGATGGTCCGGATGAGACGCAGGATTTTTTCCGTAGTATAATAGGGGTCTTCGCCCGATTGCAGGATCACGGTGCGCAAGCCCAGACGGTAGATTTCATCCACTGTGGCCAGAATTTCCTCTTCGCTCATGCGATAACGGGGCAGAACTGTATTATCCCGGCGCAGGCCACAGTAGTAACAGTTTTTACGGCAGTAGTTGGAAAACTCGATGGCACCCCGGATATCCACCATGTCGCCTACACATTCCTGGCGGACCAGATCACCGGCGGTAAGCAAAGCCTGTTCTTCCGCTTCATCCTGCACAGCCAGTAAACGGGCCAGCTCCTCCTGACTCAAGGGTTCTTCCCGCTCCAGACGCTGCAGCAATTCCCGGTAATCAGCGGCCAGGGGGTAGGCATAGACTGGTGACCAGTCGATGCGCCGGGGCTGGGTGGAATAAGGATAGATGCCTTCCCACTCAATGGCTTCAGCGGCCAGGATTTTTTCCACTTCGGTCCGGTGGCTGGCAGCAAAGCGGATGACAGTGGTACAGGCTGAACCTATGCCCCGGGGAGTAGGCAGCAGTTCCGTTGCAATTCCCGCTTCCCGCAAGGCGTGGTCTGCTTTCAACATATGCTGGGTGGAGGCACAGACCAGCAGCAATGATGGCTCTGTTCTGGCCTTAGCCATGAATTTTTGCAGGAGACTCATGACTTCACCGCCTTACAGGTACAGATCTTTTTCGCCCTGCTCCAGACGGCGCAAGCGGTCAGCGGTGAGACGGCGAATATCCTCCCGCCGGATGGCTTCCTGCTCTTTAGCCAGGACAGGGGCAGCTGCGTTGCGGGCAGCCTCACTGCCAAAGTGGAGGAGATATTCCTGTAAAGTCAGCAGGGCATTGGGCTGGCAGACATTCTGGATATTACCGCTCTTGGCCAGTTGCATAAAGCGTTCCCCGGTGCGGCCGCTGCGATAGCAGGCGGTGCAAAAACTGGGGATGAACCCCGCCTGGAGGACACAGGTAATCACTTCATCCAGAGTGCGATGATCCTCGATAGCGAACTGTTCTGTCGGGTCGGCAGTCCGGGCCCGTTCCCGGTAACCGCCGGGGGAAGTAGCCGAACCGGCGGAAATCTGGCTAATACCCAGATGCAAGAGTTCATCCCTGAAGGCTGGCGTCTCCCGGGTCGAAAGAATCAGGCCGGTGTAAGGAACAGCCAGGCGCAGAACGGCCACGATTTTCTTGAAATCCCGGTCGGAAACGGGATAGGGCGCAGCCTGGAGCTGTGATCCCGGAGCCGGACGCAGCCGGGGTACAGACAGGGTATGGGGGCCAACCCCATAAGTGCGATCCAGATAATGGGCATGGGCCAGCAGCGCCAGGGTGTCGTACCTGTGGTCATAGAGACCATAGAGGACGCCCATCCCGATATCATCGATACCGGCCTGCAGGGCCCGTTCCGGGGCGCTGACCCGCCAGTGATAATCGGCTTTCGCTCCCGCAGGGTGCATCTGCCTGTAAGTGTCGAGATGATAGGTTTCTTGGAAAAGTTGATAGGTGCCGATTCCGGCCGCTTTCAGGCGGCGGAAGCCCTCCCCATCCAGTGGGGCGATATTGACATTGAGGCGGCGAATATCCGCCTGCTGATAAATGGCTTCAATCACCTGAACGATATAGTCTACAGCGGCCTGGCGGCCATTTTCACCGGCTACCAGCAGCAAGCGCTTGTGGCCCTGGCTTTCCAGGGCTTTCGCTTCAGCCACGGCCTCTTCCACAGTCAGGGTGCGGCGGGCCAAACTGCGGTTGGCTGCCCGAAAGCCGCAGTAGAGGCAATTATTGTGGCACTCATTGGTTAGATAAAGGGGGGCGAAGATGACCACCCTTCGCCCGTAAATCCGTTCCTTCACCTGACCGGCGGCCTGGAACAGCTCGGTCAGCAGTTCTTCATCTTCGATTTGCAGAAGCTGAGCCGCTTCGGCCAGAGTCAGGCCCTGCGCAGTTGCTGCTTTGGCCAGAATCTCCCGCACCCGGGGAGCAGAAGGCTTAGCCGCTTCCCTGAGCAGATTTTCCAGATCAGCTTCCGCCAGCCAGGTTGGAATTTGCATAATCATTACCTCCGATTCTGATTTACCTCTGTCTAATATTTTAACACATTAGCGGCGTGGTTGGTACCTGGTATGCAAAAGCTGGTGGCTCTTGTGACTCAAAGGATGGCCCAGAAACTCGGCATACAGCTCCTTGATAGCCGGGTTTTCGTGGGACTTGCGGAACCGGGCCTGGGAGTCGCACTGGTAAATACCCTGGGCCCGCTTTTGCCGCACTTCCCAGGTGGTAGGAATCGGCTGGCCGCCACCACCGATACAGCCGCCGTGACAGGCCATAATTTCGATAAAATGGTATTCCGCTTCGCCTTTTTGCAGGGCGGTCAGCAGCTGTTTGGCATTGGCCAGGCCGTGGGCTACCGCCAGTTTCAGCCTGCGCCCTTTTAGTTCTACTTCCGCTTCCTTAATGCCATTGAAGCCCCGCACTTGCTGGAATTCAATCTCAGCCAGGGGCTGGCCGCTGGTCACTTCTGCCACTGTTCTGAGGGCCGCTTCCATTACCCCGCCGGTGGTGCCGAAAATGACACCGGCACCGGTGGATTGGCCCAGAGGCTGATCAAAATCTTCGTCAGGCAGATTCCTGAGATCCAGACCGGCTTCCCGCAGCATGGCGCCCAGTTCCCGGGTGGTGAGGACGATGTCCACATCCTGGTAGCTGGAGGCCTGCATTTCCGGCCGCTGGATTTCAAACTTCTTGGCGGTACAGGGCATAATGGATACCACCACTATGCTGGCCGGGTCAATCCCGTGTTTGCTGGCATAATAGGTTTTGGCCACCGCCCCGAACATCTGGTGCGGGGATTTGCAGCTGGACAGATGTTTTAGCAAATCGGGGAAGAAATGCTCTATATATTTGACCCAGCCGGGACAGCAGGAAGTGATCAGCGGCAGGGAGCCGCCCTCTTCCAGCCGTTCTAGCAGTTCGTGACCTTCTTCCATGATGGTCAGGTCAGCAGCAAAATTGGTATCAAAAACGCGGTCAAAACCAAGGCGGCGCAGAGCGGCCACCAGTTTACCGGTCAGGACAGTGCCGGGTTCATAGCCCAGCTCTTCCCCGATGGAAACCCGCACGGCAGGAGCCACCTGAACCACTACGTGCTTTTCGGGATTGGCCAGGACGGACCAGACCCGGGCAGTTTCATTTTTCTCGGTCAGGGCCCCGGTGGGGCAGACCAGCACACACTGGCCGCAGAAGGTGCAAACTGCCTCATTGAGGTTATCCCCAAAGGCCGGAGTGATATTGGTGTCGAAGCCCCGCTCGGCTGCCTGCAGACAGCCTACCTGCTGCACCTGCTGGCATACTGCCACACAGCGGCGACAGAGGACACACTTGCGGGGATCGCGGACGATAGAGGGGGAGCTGGCATCAACAGGCAGCTGAGTAGTAGCTCCGGTATAGGGAATCTGCCGTACTCCCACTTCCTCGGCCAGTACCCGCAATTCACAGGTACGGTTGCGGGCACAGGTCAGGCATTCCTGGGGGTGGTCGGAAATAATCAGCTCCACTGCCGTTCGCCGGGCTTCCCGTACTGCCGGACTTTTGGTATTGACCACCATGCCGGGGCTAACGGGCAGGACACAGGCAGCCTGCAAAGTACGGGCCCCCTGTACCTCTACCAGACAAACCCGGCAGGCCCCGATTTCATTGAGTTCTTTCATATAGCAGAGGGTAGGGATTTTGATGCCCAGCTGGCGGGCCGCCTCCAGCACGGTGGTGCCTGCTGGTACTTCTACCGTTTGTCCATCTATGGTCAATTGCACCATTTCAGTCATTATCTTCACCTCATTACTTCTTGCTGATGGCTCCGAATTTGCATTTGCTGACACAGGCGCCGCATTTGAGGCATTTTTCCTGGTCAATTACAAAGGGTGACTTAACCACACCGCTGATCGCCCCGGCGGGACAGGCTTTGGCACAGAGACTGCAGCCTTTGCAGAGGGTAGGATCAATCACATAGTTCAGTAAGGCCTGACAGACTCCGGCCGGGCATCTCTTTTCCTGGATATGGGCCAGGTACTCATCCCGGAAATGTTTAAGAGTACTGAGTACCGGGTTGGGAGCGGACTGGCCCAGGCCGCAAAGGGAACTGTTCTTGATATTGCGGGCCAGGGTTTCCAGCTTGTCCAGATCTGCCATGGTGCCCTGACCGGAAGTGATCCGCTCCAGAATTTCCAGCATGCGTTTGGTACCAATCCGGCAGGGGGTACATTTGCCACAGGATTCATCGACAGTGAATTCCAGGTAGAAGCGGGCAATGTCCACCATACAGTCAGTTTCATCCATGATAATCAAGCCACCGGAGCCCATCATCGAACCGGCTGCCAGCAGGGAATCGTATTCAATGGGGGTATCCAGATGGCTGGCAGGCAAACACCCGCCGGAAGGTCCCCCGGTCTGGGCGGCTTTGAAAGCCTTACCATTGGGAATTCCGCCCCCGATTTCGAAGATAACCTGGCGCAGGGTAGTGCCCATGGGCACTTCGATCAAACCGGTATTGTTGATTTTGCCGGCGATAGCAAAGACCTTGGTGCCCTTGCTTTTTTCTGTCCCCATGGCGGCATACCAGTCAGCACCATTGAGGATAATCATCGGGATATTGGCATAGGTTTCTACGTTATTGATGAGGGTAGGCTTGCCCCACAAACCCTTGACTGCCGGGAAAGGCGGCCGGGGCCGGGGTTCGCCGCGGTGACCTTCAATGGAGGTGAGCAGCGCGGTTTCCTCACCACAGACAAAGGCACCAGCCCCTAAACGAATATCTACATCAAAATTAAAACCGCTGTTGAAGATGTTTTTGCCCAGCACACCCAGGGCCCGGGCCTGAGCAATGGCAATTTTCAGCCGTTCCACGGCAATGGGATATTCGGCCCGGACATAGATATAACCCTGCTGGGCCCCGATGGCATAACCGGCAATGGCCATGGCTTCCAGCACACTGTGCGGATCCCCTTCCAGGATGGAACGGTCCATAAAGGCCCCGGGGTCGCCTTCATCGGCATTGCAGACGACATACTTGATTTCACCTGGTGCATTCGCGGTAAATTCCCACTTCAGACCGGTGGGAAAACCACCACCACCCCTGCCTCTCAGGCCTGAGGCCTTGACAGTAGCAATAACCTCAGCAGGAGTCAGGCTGGTCAATGCTTTGGCCAGGGCCTGGTAGCCATCACGGGCAATGTATTCATGGATATTTTCCGGGTCAATTTGCCCGCAGTTGCGCAGGGCAATCCGCTTTTGATAGCGGAAGAAATCGATGTCCCGGAATTTCTCGATCACTTCCTCTGCCTCAGGCCCGTGATAAAGCAAACGTTTTACCGGTCGGTCCTGCAGGAGATGGGAATTGACGATTTCAGCGGCATCAGCTGGAGAGACAGAGGTGTAGAAAGTTTCGTCGGGATAGATTACTACAATAGGTCCTAAGCGACAGAAACCGAAACAACCGGTTTTAACCACTTTGGCCTGTTGACTGAGACCGGCCTCAGCCAGACTGCTTTCCAGGGCTTCCGCAACTTTAAGGCTGCCAGATGAGGTACAACCGGTACCGGCACAGACCAGGATGTGCCAGCGATAACCATCAGCAGCAGCCTGACCCTGGCGCAAAGCCAGCTGGGCCAGGGCAGCTTCCTTGAGTTCATTCAGCTGGTTAATACTTAGCATGAATTTGCACCTCCGCTTAACCTGCAATAGCGGGAGAAACCTGACCTTCCCGCTGGCGATATTCTTCCAGGATAGCAGCCAGGTCTTTACTGGTCAGACGGCCATAGACCTGGTCATTGATAGCGATAACAGGAGCCAGACCGCAGGCACCGATACAGCGGGTGGCTTCCAGGGTAAACAAACCGTCAGGGGTGGTCTGACCGACGTCAATGCCCAGTTGCTTTTTCAGATCTTCCAGGAGCAGGCCGGAACCTTTGACATAACAGGCTGTGCCCAGGCAGACACCGATTTTGTATTTGCCAATAGGCTGGGTGGAGAAATAGGAATAGAAAGTAACAACGCCGTAGACTTCACTGGCCGGGACATTCAGTTCTCTGGCGATATATTCCATGACCTCCCGGGGCAAATAGCCAAACAGCTGCTGGGCGGCATGCAGTACCGGAATCAGGGCCCCTGCTTCCTCCCGGTGTTTGGCGATAATAGCATCCAGTTCCTTGAATCTGGGGTCGGCGCTTTTGCTGCCACACTTACATGTGCATTCAGTCATAGCATATCCCTCTCTTTCCGTGATTGTGTTAGTACAATTTTTGTCCCGGAGGGACAATGTTGGTCCCTAGAATGGTAAAATAAAAAGGATTGTTCGCAGCTTCACTTTCACAAACTAATTTTACATATTAGCTGGCCTTGAGACAAGACCAGGACTAAAAGTTGTAATTTTGATAATTATCACAAAAAAAGGAGTTCAACATTTACTGGCGAATGGTATAATTAAACAGGGCGGAGGGATCAGGTATGAACACGGTAGAAGTGACGATTGTCAGAGAAAAATATCGCATAAAAGGGGAGGCCAGTCCGGAGCAGATTGAAAAGGCAGCTGCCCTGCTGGATGAAATGATGCGTTCGATTCTGGCGGGCAATCCTTCTCTGCCTTTACACCAGGTGGCTGTGCTGGCTGCCTTGAATCTGGCCAATGATTACCTGACATTAAAGGAAGAATATGAGAGTCTGGTGAAAATGCTGCCCTGAGGGGTGGTGATTAATCTGGGGCAAAAGCCCTCGGCTGGTTACGGGCTGGAGGTAGCAGGGGTGGAAGAAATCGAAGGAGTGGTCACGGTACGGGTGCGGGAAAAGGTACCGCCTCCTGATGCTGTGACAGCCGCTGTGCTTACCTATCCGCAGCTGATAATCCGGGTTAAACCTCTGGCAGGCTGGCGCTGGCGGATAGTGTCTGAAAGTGGGGTTGAATTCAAGCTGCTGCAAGAAATAAAAGCCCCGCCGGTCTATTATACCGTACAGGGGCAGTATCTGGGACGGCAGGGAGCTATGGCTTTCAAGGCCCGGGTGCAGGGGAAAGTGCTGGTTTTTCGTTACCAGGGTAAGCTCAATTTCCGCAAGGGTAGCCGGATCAGTATTAAATATTACTGGAATGCCAAGAAGGAGCGGCAGGCGGTAGAAGTACGGTGTCGCTAGAGACTTATTGCTCTTACTATTTTTCTAAATTAGTGTCTTTACATATAAAATAATCTGTTAATTCTTTTTGGCGTTGTAAAAAATATTTTTTGATCTCTGACCAGGATACCTCCCGAAACAGCCTGGGCATTGGCTCTAATTCTGCATCATCAAAATATCCGAGGGATTTTAAAAAAACCAGTGGCTGAAAGGTTTTAACCGGGTATTTATCCGGATAAGCTTTAAAAATATCTTCGAACTTAATCTGTTCCTTGTCCAAAAAGAATAAGTCCACAAAATCTTTTTTTGTCCCCCGTTGCACTAAAGCAACCAGTTTCATTAAGGCAATATCCTTTAATGATGCTAATTGAATGTTTTTGTAGGTAAGCCCGGTTTCGAGGCGGGGATAGGGATAATAGAGAAAACTTACTTTTACGCCGTAAATAAAACAGTGGAGAGTTCCCGGTCCCTGGCTGGTTAAAAGAAACCCCTCAAAATTGGCCAGTTTTCCGGCAAGTTGAAAAGGGTCAAATTCTTGCTCTGAGAAAAAATCCAGGTCTTCTGACCAACGGTGGCCCAGATAAAGAGCTGCCCCGGTCCCTCCTGCTAAATAAAAGGTTTGTACCAGGGAGTGTCTTGCTAATTGCTCAAGAAGGATATATCGTTCCTTTGACATGATGTGTTCAAACAAACCACTTCCTCCTTTGGTATACCCAATAGGTTTTGCCACAGAATAGCCGTCCTCCTGGATATATTCCGGCTGTTCCTGACTACTTCTGCAATCTGTTCCCTGGTATAGGTTCGGTAAAGCCAGCGGTTGGCTTCCAGATCTCCGTATTCCAGGATCCGTTCTATAATTTGAAACCAATGGGCGGTTTGGTCTAATGTTTGCACATCATATTCCCAAAAAAATTGATGCAATTCCACGGGTAGCATGGTTTATCACCCTCTGGTTGTATTATACTTCAAGACAATCACTATCTTAATATAATTATACCACGTAATTATAATTGCTATAAGTTGAATAGCGTGAAACTACAATAGAATTAACAACCCTACCCCCCCGCCCGCAGGCAGCGCAGGGCCTCATCCAGCCGTACCAGAGCAGTGGGTTCCCCTTCCATAAACAATTGCGTTCTTGGCAAAAAGAAACTGCCCAGTTGCTCAGGAGGCAAGCTAGACCAGGTCAAGGTCAGGTTTCCGAACTCCGTCCGGAAGATCAGCGAATTGTTTTTTTCTTCCAGTAGCGTCCAGTGACAGTGCTGACCAATACGTTTCAATTCCACCTGTATTTCTTCCGCAGTCAGGCCAAGAATTTTGCTTGCCATCTCCATTCTCCTTTACAGCCCAGAGGTTAATTTCATCATAATATACATACCCTGGCAAGTCAATTTGCCCTTTACGACATACTGTGGTAAAATATTTCAGGATACCGTAGACAGAGGAGGACTATTTAATGAAACTGAAAGAGATCTATCAGCTGGCGGTAGAAATGGGAATGGAAGCTGACCCGCGGGGGAAACAGGCAGTAGAAAGGGATTTGCGCCTGACCCGGAAAAGCTACGAAAAACTGGAAGCGGAAGATAAGGCTTTTTTCGATACCGAGTCCCTGACCAATCCTTACAGTGACACCAGGATTCTCTGGGGGGACCCGGAGAAGGAAGTCAAGCGGATTCTGGTGGGCATCGATATCGAAGCCGGTGAATTATTGCTGGCTGACCGGCTGCGGGAAAAAGGCAAGGAAATCGACCTGGTGCTGGCCCACCATCCGGAGGGGCGGGCTTTTGCGGCCCTGCATCAGGTCATGCATATCCAGTCCGACCTCCTCTATCAGTGGGGGGTGCCGGTTAATATCGCTGAAAGCATTATGGCTGGACGCATCAAGGAAGTCATGCGCAATATCATGCCCTATAACCACCAGCGTCCGGTGGATGTGGCCCGTTTGCTGGAAATCCCCCTGATGTGCTGTCATACTCCTTCGGATAACCTGGTCACTTCCTGGCTACAAAAATATCTGGACGAGAAACAGCCGGAAACCATTGCCGATTTGTTGAAAGAACTGAAAACCATCCCCGAATATGCCGAAGCAGCCCGGCAGGGGGCAGGTCCCACCATTTTCGTCGGGGATGAATCCCGCCGCTGTGGTAGGATTTTCGTGGACATGACCGGTGGCACTGGCGGTTCTGAGGATGCCTATGATGAATGGGCTAAAGCAGGAGTAGGCACTCTGGTGGGCATGCATATCAGCGAAAAACACCGGGAGCGGGCAGAAAAAGCCCGTGTCAATGTAGTGATCGCCGGCCACATTGCCAGTGACTCCCTGGGCATGAACCTTTTCCTGGACCGGCTGGAAGCGGCGGGGATTGAAATCATTCCCTGCTCTGGCCTGATTCGGGTCAAGCGCTAACCGTTTAGGACAGGACACCTTCAGCCATACTATGGCTGGAGGTGTATTTTTATGGAAACCAAGTTGAAGCCAGCTGGCCATTAGGATAGAATAGAATTGTTTAAGTGATAAGGTGGAGGTAATTGCTGTGAAACTACCCGAATTGCTGGCCCCGGTAGGTTCCTGGGAGGCACTGGAAGCGGCGGTGGCCAATGGGGCTGATGCCGTTTACCTGGGGGGCAAAAACTTCAGTGCCCGCCAGTATGCCGCCAATTTTGACCGCCAGGAACTGGGGGAAGCGCTGGATTTTGCCCACTTGCGCGGAGTGAAGGTATTTGTTGCCGTTAATACCCTGGTAGCAGACCAGGAGCTGCCGGAAGCTCTGGATTACCTGGGTTTTCTCTATGAGCGAGGAGCAGATGCGGTTATACTGCAGGACCTGGGGCTGGCGGCCCTGGCCCGTAAATATCTCCCTGATCTGGAGTTGCATGCTTCTACCCAGATGACTATTCACAATGCAGCAGGAGTCAGGCAGCTGGAAGAACTGGGCTTTCAGCGGGTGGTGCTGGCCCGGGAAGTCAGCTGGGAAAATATGAAACGGATTCGGGCCCGGACCAGGGCCGAACTGGAAGTTTTTGTCCATGGTGCCCTGTGTATTTGCTATTCCGGCCAGTGTTTGATGTCTTCCCTGATTGGCGGCCGCAGTGGCAATCGGGGCCGCTGTGCCCAGCCCTGCCGCTTGCAATATACCCTCGTGGATCAGCAGGGACGGGAGCTAACCGCTGAGGAAGTGGGTAAACATCTGCTCAGTCCCCGGGATTTGAATCTGGTGGAAGATTTGCCCCGTTTAGTCGAAGCAGGGATTACTTCTCTCAAAATTGAAGGTCGAATGAAACGGCCGGAATATGTCGCTACTGTAGTGCGGGTTTATCGCCAGGCTCTGGACCGCCTGGCGGCCGGGGCCTTCCAGGTAACAGCTGAGGAGAAAAAAGATCTGGCCCAGATTTTTAACCGGGATTTCACCCGCGGCTATTTTGCCGGCAATCCCGGGGCAGAACTGATGAGTTATAAACGGCCCAATAACCGGGGCCTGAAAATCGGCCGGGTGTCCCGGGTGGATCGGGCCAAACGCCGGTTTGAGCTGGTCCTGGAGGAACCCCTGCGGGTAGGGGACGGTCTGGAAATCTGGGTCAAAATAGGCGGACGGCTGGGGCTGACCAGTCCGGTGGCGGCAGCTGCCGGAGAAAAGGTCTGGTTACCCAGTCCAGGCCAGGTCAGTGTAGGTGACCGGGTCTTCAAGACCCTGGATATAGATTTGATGGAACGGGCCCGCAGGGAAGTTAAACCCCTGCCGGTAACGGTACAGGTAGAGGGGTCAGTGGGACAGCCGTTACACCTGGTCTATCTGGATGAACAGGGGAACCGGGGGGAAGCCTGGACAGCGGAACCAGCCCAGCAGGCCCAGAAGCGTCCCCTGACCGAGGAGGTACTGTGGCAGCAGCTGGGACGCCTGGGCAACACCCCCTATCAGCTGGTAGGGCTGGAGGCCCGGCTGCAAGGGGAGTGTATGGTGCCTCTCAGCTTGCTCAATGAGGCTCGCCGCCAGGCTATATCCCGCTTGACGGCAGCACGGCTTAAACCCTGGGCCAGACCGGCAGCACCGGCAGCGGACTGGCAGCCTTTACTCCGGCAAGAGAGCCGCAACCAGGGCAGACCCCTGCTCACCGTCCAGGTAGCCAGCTGGTCAGGGGCGGAAGCGGCCCTGGTCGCCGGGGCGGACCTGGTCTATCTGGGTGCAGAATGGTGGCGGCACCAGCGGGAAAAAGCGGATTGGGCGCAACTGCCCGGAATGGAGCGGCTCTGGCTGGCTACTCCCCGCATTCTGCAGGAGGGAGAATGGCAGGGGTATATTCCCTGGCTGGAGCAGATCTTGCAACAACGGCCCCCTGCCGGTTTGCTGGTCAGCAACCTGGGCTTGCTCCACTGGTTGCGGGCCCAGGGCTACCAGGGCGAATTAGTAGCAGACTGGCCCTTAAATGCCTTTAATCAAGTCACAGTCCAGATCTTGCAGCAGCTGGGAGCCAGCCGCATCACCCTTTCCCCGGAACTGACGGGGGAACAGGTAATGGAGCTGGCGGCCACGGGCTTGCCGCTGGAGGTCCTGGTTCACGGCCATATTAC
Organism: Carboxydocella sporoproducens DSM 16521; assembly: GCF_900167165.1. Lineage (NCBI taxonomy): Bacteria > Bacillati > Bacillota > Clostridia > Eubacteriales > Clostridiales Family XVI. Incertae Sedis > Carboxydocella > Carboxydocella thermautotrophica. The sequence goes on from NZ_FUXM01000042.1 coordinate 14,314, forward strand.
CATGATGGTTTCCGAATATTGTGCAGTGGGCAGTTTGCTGGGGGGACGGCGGCCCGGCAAAAAGTGTTCCCAGCCCTGTCGCCAGGGAACTTACGGGCTGAAAGACCGCCTCAATCTGGTGTTCCCCTTGCGCATGGACCAGTTCTGTCACATGCATGTTTTTAATCCCAGGGAACTGGCTTTGCTGGATGAATTGCCCCTTCCCGGCCTGTCCGGGCTCAAAGCCCTGCGGCTGGATTTGCGTTTAGCAGATTCCGAGAAAATCCGGCAGGTGGTGGCGGTTTACCGGCAGGCTCTGGCCGGAAAGGTGCTGCCTCAGGCCCGGGAATTCCTGCAAAAACTCAGTCCGGGCGGTTTGACCAAAGGCCACTGGTACCGGGGGGTATTGCAGGTGGAAGAGGAGGAAAAGGATTAAGACAATGAACAATCGCGCTCTGGAAAAACTGGAATACAGCAAAATCATCGCCCAGTTGGCCGATTGCACCATGAGCAACCTGGGCCGGGAGCTGGCGGAAAACCTGTTACCCACTACCGAGGAGGCGGAAATTCGCCGCCGCCAGCAGGAGACTCAGGAAGCCCGGGAATTGTTGCGCGTGTATCCCGATCTGCCCTGGTCCGGTTTAAAAGACCCGCGTCAGGCTGTGGGCCGGGCCAAACGGGGCGCGGTGCTGGCTCCGGAGGAACTGCTGGCTGTTGCAGACAGCATGCGGGCCAGCCGCCGCTTGAAGCGCTTTTTTGCAGAACTGAAGGAACATTATCCGCTGCTCCAGGAATATGCCGCTAACCTGGCCAGCTTTAAACCGGTCGAGGATGCCATTTACCGCGCGATTTTACCGGGCGGGGAAGTGGCTGATGAAGCTTCTCCCCGGCTGGCTGCCCTGCGGCGGCAGATTCGCAGCCATAGTGTCCGGGTGAAGGAAAAACTGGAACAGATTATCCGTTCCCCGGAATGGCAGAAAATGCTGCAGGACCCCATTGTCACCCAGCGGGGGGACCGCTATGTGGTGCCGGTGAAAAATGAATATCGCGGCCAGTTCCCCGGTCTGATCCATGACCAGTCAGGCAGCGGGGCGACCCTGTTTATTGAACCCATGGCCGTGGTGGAAATCAATAATGATCTGAAAAGGCTGAAGGCGGAAGAGGAAGAGGAAATTGAACGCATTCTGCAGGAACTGACGGCCCGGGTGGTGGCGGAAATTGACCAGCTGGAACTGGCGGTGGAGGCCCTGGCCCATCTGGATTTTGCCCTGGCCAAAGGGACTTTGAGCCAGCGCTGGGATGGCGTAGGGCCAAAACTGAACCGGGATGGCTATATTTACATTAAAGGCGGGCGCCATCCTTTAATCAAAGGCCGGGTAGTGCCGGTTACCATCTGGCTGGGCCGGGATTTCACCACCCTGATTATCACCGGGCCCAATACCGGCGGTAAAACTGTGACTCTAAAGACAGTAGGCCTGTTTGTGATTCTGGCTCAGGCGGGCTTGCATCTGCCCGCTGAGCTGGGAACGGAAATTGGCCTCTATCAGCAGATTTTTTGCGATATCGGGGATGAGCAAAGCATCGAACAATCCCTCTCCACATTTTCTTCCCATATGACCAATATCATCTCCATTCTGGCCGAGGCTGACCGGGATAGTTTGGTTTTGCTGGATGAGCTGGGGGCAGGTACCGATCCAGCGGAAGGAGCGGCTCTGGCCCAGGCCATTCTGGAAGAGCTGCATCGGCGGGGAGCCAAAACCATCGCTACTACCCACTACAGCCAGCTCAAAACCTTTGCCTTCAGCCAGCCAGGGATTGAAAATGCCAGTGTGGAGTTTGATGTCAATACCCTGCAGCCTACTTACCGTTTGCTCATCGGTCAGCCGGGGAGTTCCAATGCCCTGCAAATTGCCGCCCGGCTGGGGCTGGCTCCGGAGCTGGTGGAACGGGCCCGTTCCTTTATGAGCAAGGCGGAAACGGAAATGGCCGATCTGATCCAGAGCCTGGAGGCCAGCCAGCGGGCAGCAGAAGCGGAACGCCAGGAAGCCGAGCGGTTGCGCCGGGAAAGCGAGCGCCTGCGGCAGGAGTATGCGCAGCTCAAGGAAAAACTGGAGGCTCAGCGGGAACGGATTCTGGCCAGAGCCCGGGAAGAGGCCTGGGCGGAGGTGAAAAAGGCCCGCCAGGAGGCGGAAAATATCGTGGCAGAGTTGAAGGCCCGACTGGCAGAGGCGCCTTCGGCCCAGACCTTGCAAGCAGCCTATGATGCCCGTTCCCGTTTACGCAAATTGCAAGCGGACAAGGCTGTCACCCCGACAACCCCGTCTGTTGCTACCGGAGGCAGACCACCGCGGGAGCTGGAAGTGGGGGACCGGGTCAAGGTCTTGAGTTTAAACCAGGAAGGCACTGTGGTCGGTGGGATAAAACCCGGTGTTAGTGCCGTAGTTCAGGTAGGAGCCCTGAAAATGACGGTACGCTGGGAGGATCTGCGCTTGCGGGCCGGTTCTGATCCGGAAGCGGGGCAAGTGCAGGGGGCAGGCAGCCTCATGTCGGCCAAAACCGCTGCTATCAAGCGGGAACTGGATTTAAGGGGCATGACGGTCGATGAGGCTCTTTATGAACTGGAAAAATATCTGGATAACGCCCTGGTGGCCGGACTGAACCAGGTCTATGTCATCCATGGCAAAGGGACAGGGGCTTTGCGCAAAGCCATCACCCAGGCGTTAAAAGAACATCCACGGGTAAAAAATTACCGTCACGGTGCAGCCAATGAGGGCGGCATCGGCGTGACGGTAGTCGAGTTATAATTTCCTATTCCCGGTCCCTTCCGGCCATTTTACCCAGCATGTAAACCAGGGGAATAGTGGCCAGATGCAGGGCCCAGAAGCCGGCATTGGGAAAATCGAAGGTATCTTTTTCACGGCGGCGACCAAACAAAAGGTGCATAGTTTTTAACCTCCTTTGCCGGTTTGTTATTAGTTTATCCCCTTTGAACTGAAAAAAACGCGTTAAAAAATGTTATTGACCCTGTACCGTAGTACAGGGTTTATACTTTATCCAGGGGGTGATAATAAGATGAAATATCGTATTAGTGAACTGGCTGTTAAATGTAATGTCAATAAAGAAACTATCAGGTATTATGAGAGAAAAGGATTAATCAAAGAAACTTTACGAACAGATTCTGGGTATCGAATGTACTCGGAAGAGACTGTAAAGCGTATATTTTTTATTAAACGCATGCAGGAACTAGGGTTTTCTCTGGGTGAAATTCATAACTTACTAAAGGTTATAGATGAAGGTGAAATTCGATGTAAGGATATGTATAATTTTATTTCTCAAAAAATAGATGAAGTTCAACAACGAATAAAAGATTTAAGACGGATTGAAAAAATATTGAACGAATTGAAAGAACGCTGTCCCAATAAGGAAGAGCTACAAGAATGTCCAATCCTTGAAACTTTAAAAGATGATTGAACTTAAAGCTGTTGAGGATGACAACTGATTTTGATCTTTCCAAGAAATTACGTATACGGGAAAGGGAGGGTAGAAACATGCTGAGGAAACGGTATATGTTGCGGCCGGTAGCTCACTGTAAAGGTGGCTGCTGACTTAAGGTCCTGGGCTTAAGGTCCTGGGCATGACCTAAAACTGCCCATTTTATTGTAGATAGAGGAGGAAAAAAATATATGAAAGAGAAAATAGCCAGCATCGGTTCAGTATTCTCCGCTTTCTTCGCATCTATTTGCTGACTGGGGCCAGTTATATTGGTACCACTTGGTCTAAGTGGCCTCAGTAGTATTTTAGCAGCTTCCCTGTCCAGGTATCGGACACTCTTTTTTATTTTAACTATCATACTGTTGGGTATGTCTCATTATTGGGCCTCGAAAAATCCTAGCGATAATAAGTATAATAAAGTTATCTTATGGGTTTCTACTTTAATGGCTGTGGGAATTTTGCTTTATACTACAGTTCGAACTCTATAAGGAGTTAATAAGGAGGTATGCAGCAGCTTCAGAAAACTAGACTATAATTGATTGTATTTAACTGTTTTGTTACAATAAAAAAATGGAACTATTATCCATTGGAGAAGCAGCAAAGTCCGGCAGGGTTTCGGGGAGCTGATCAGGAATGCCAAAGAAACACGAGAAGAACAAATTTAGCATAACTGTGTGCAGGGAGTTTTTTCCAGAGATTTACCCGGCTCACCGGTCTTCGAAGTGGAGCAGGGGCGAAGAAGACCCGCTGACTACGGAGATGCGTCTCTTCTGTGCCTGTATGCGGTGGGCCTTTAACCGGCTCCTGGAAGGTGCTTCCCGCCATGAAATCAAGAAGTCAGGACAAGAACTTTTCGGGCTGAACTCCCGCTATGCGGATGATGCCAGACTTAAAGCACAGGCCCTGCTGGACTCCCAAACAGAACTGCTGAAGTTAGAAAATGAAGAAACAGAAAAGAAACTGGGCCGGGCCAGAAAGAAGCTCAGCCTGGCTATGAGGAAACTGGCGAAGGCAGAGGAAAAGGGGGCTGCTTCAGAAGTTATTGAAAAGCTCCGCCTGGCAGTCA
>NZ_FUXM01000043.1 GCF_900167165.1 Carboxydocella sporoproducens DSM 16521
GCCATGACGTTTCCGGTTTCCTTATAGGTTACCGGGACCCTGTGGGTTATGTGCAGGTACCAGTCGCCGGTCCCGGGTTCGTAGACCAGCTTTACCTGCTGGACTTTGCTCAGAGTGACGTGCGATGGGAGCTGGTATTCCAGTACAATCACCCGCCTGCCGTAGGTTTTGGGCAGCTTCAGACGCACCCGGTTGCCCGGCAGTATTTCGAAAGCGTTCTGTTTAAAAGTCACGGTGCTGAGAGTATCTTTTTTCCGGAAGCCCGGCGGTTTTGCCAGTACATCGCCGTTTTTCCTGTGTGAGAACCATGACCGATAGGAGTCGTCCTGCTCGCCCAGGACTTCCTGAGCAGACTGGGAAGGCAGGAGCCTGTACCAGCGGTTGATTTTAAGTTCCCTACACTGCTCAACGAAACCGGGTATTCTACCAGTTTCGTTCCAGACAGTACGCCGGTGGTGGTTGGCTACATTCCACAGCTTGGTGGCAAAAAAACCCAGCAGGCCCAGGAGCAGGGCGTCCCGGTCGGAAAGGTTGATGACTTTGGCCCTGGCAGTGAGAGTCTGCGTTGGCATACCGTTACTGAACTTCTTTTTGCGTGCCAGCTCAATCACCCCCTGTTCACGATGTGGTCAAAACGGATGCACGTTTATGTCTATATTTCTGTTCCATAGCTATATTGTACCAGATTTATACAATACAAGGAAGACATTCCGGCAAAAAGCCCGGGTTTTGTAAATAAAAGAAAAAGCGAGGGGAGAGCATGAACCAGGAGTCTTTGAAACTAACGCCCCGCCAGTTATGGCGTCCTTGCGATGCCAGCAAGTTACCTTTTCGGGATACGACAGAGGTAGAGCCGGTAGGAGAAGTGCTCGGACAGCAGCGGGCCAAGCAAGCCCTGGAATTCGGCTTGAAAATCCGGCGTCCTGGTTACAATATTTTCGTGGCTGGAGAAACAGGGACGGGAAAACTCACTTATACCCGTAAGGTAATTGAAGGCCAGGCAGCCCAGGAACCCCGTCCCCAGGACTGGTGCTATGTCTATAATTTCAAGAAACCCAGTCAGCCCCGGGCTATTTCTCTACCGGCCGGACTGGGCAAGCAGTTTGTCAGGGATATGGAAGACATGGTAAACAGTCTGAAAAAAGAAGTACCCAAAGCCTTTGACAGTGAAAACAGCCAGAAAAAGAAAACCCTGCTCTGGCAGCAATTTGAACAGGAAAGCGAATTGCTTTATCAGCAACTGGAGAAAATGGCCAACCAGAAAGGATTTTCCCTCCATCGCACCAGTGAAGGGTTTGTTTCCGTACCCCTGCTGAACGGGGAACCCCTGACCGAGGAGGAATACAACAAGCTGGATCCAGGAACGCGACGGGATCTGGAAAAGGATTCCTCGTATCTGCAGGAAAAGCTGGTGGAAATGGTCAGCAAATTAAAAAAACTGGAGAAGAAGTATCAGCAAAAGGAAAAGCAGCTGGAGGGCCAGATGGCTTTGCTGGCTATCGGCCATTTGCTGGCTGATTTAAAGGACAAATACCGCCAGTATCATCAGGTAGTGGAATACATCAAGGGAATTCAGGAAGATATTATCAATAATCTGGAGAGCTTTAAGGAACCGGAAAAGGACGAAGTGGGAGAACAGCTGGCTTTTCTCCTGGGGGCCAAAAAAGGAGAAGACCCCTATGAAAAATATAAAGTCAACCTGCTGGTGGATAGCAGCGAAGTTAAAGGGGCACCGGTAGTTTATGAACCCAACCCTACTTTTACCAATTTGATTGGCAGGATTGAATATCAAAATGAACTGGGGGTTTTGTCCACCGACCATACCAAAATCAAAGCCGGGGCCCTGCATCGGGCCAATGGCGGCTATCTGATTTTGCAGGTCAAGGACGTACTGGCCAATCCAGCGGCCTGGGAGGCATTAAAAAGGGTTTTACGCAATGGCGAAATTCGCATCGAAAATCCTACCGACCACCAGGGGGTGGCGGTAATTACCACTTTGCAACCAGAACCGATTCCGGTTCAGGTTAAAGTGGTACTGACCGGTAGCCTGGAATATTATCAGCTGCTGCATGAGTATGATGAGGATTTTCCCAAATTGTTCAAAATCAGGGCGGAATTTGATGATGAACTGGTCAGAAGTGAGGAGAACGAACGAGCTATGGCTGGATTCATCGCTGCCCAGTGTCAGAAAAACGATCTCAAGCCTTTTGCGGCCTCGGGAGTGGCGCGGATTATCGAATACAGCTCCCGTCTGGCCGAACATCAGGATAAACTTTCAGCCCGTTTTAATGAAATCGTCGAAATTATTTTTGAAGCGGAAGCCTGGGCCACCCTGGCCGGAGCGGAAAGGGTGGAGGCTGAACATGTTGAAACCGCGATCAAGGAAAAAGTCTACCGTTCCAACCTCTATGAAGAGAAGCTGGGTGAACTGCTGGCTCAGGGTGTAATTCTGTTAGATACAAGTGGCAGCAAGGTGGGACAAATCAATGGACTGGCAGTGCTGGATACCGGGGACTATTCTTTTGGTAAGCCCTCTCGTATCACTGCCAATACCTATCTGGGGGAAGAGGGGATTATCAATATCGAGCGGGAAGTGCGCCTGTCCGGTCGTATCCATGACAAGGGGGTCATGATTTTGGCTGGCTATTTGGGAGCCCGCTATGCCCACCGGGTCCCCCTTTGTCTCTCGGCCAGTCTCTGTTTTGAACAGAACTATGATGGGGTGGATGGTGACAGCGCCTCTGCTGCTGAACTCTATGCCCTGCTTTCCAGTCTGGCCAACGTTCCCCTCAGACAGGACCTGGCGGTAACGGGTTCTGTAAATCAAAAAGGGGAAATTCAGCCCATTGGTGGCATTAATGAAAAAATTGAAGGCTTTTATTATACCTGCAAAGCCCGTGGACTGACTGGAACCCAGGGGGTTATTATGCCTGTACAGAATGTACCCAATCTGATGCTCAATGAAGAGGTGGTGGAAGCCGTTGCGGCCGGGCGCTTTCATCTTTATGCCATCAGCACCATCGACCAGGGGCTGGAGTTATTAACCGGGCTCCCGGCAGCGGAAATTCATCAACGGGTAGAGGCTCAGCTCCAGAAATACTATAATATTATCAGTGAAATGGGTGATAACTAATGCTGATTCGAAAAGCCAGGATGGCGGATGTGGAAAGCATGCACCAGCTGATTAATGAATGTGCCGCCCAGGGCCTTATGCTGGCCCGCTCCCGCAGCATGCTCTATGAAACCATCCGGGAATTTACCGTAATTGAAATCGAGGGCCAGGTAGTGGGAACCGGGGCCCTGCACGTCATCTGGGAGGACCTGGCTGAAATCCGGGCTCTGGCCCTGGCATCCGACTGGCGAGGAAAGGGGCTGGGCAGAAAACTGGTAGAGGCCCTGGTGGAAGAGGCAAGGGAACTGGGCTTACCCCGGGTTTTCGCTTTAACCTATCAGCTGGATTTTTTCCTGGCTTGCGGCTTCCGGGAAGTACCTATGGAGACATTACCCCATAAAGTCTGGAAGGAATGCATTAACTGCCCTAAATTTCCCAATTGTGATGAATATGCAGTCATTATAGAACTGAATGAAGGAGGAAGATAAACATGGTAGTTGAAGGTAAAATACTGGAACAGGAAGGAATTCTGGAAGTTTTGCGGCTGATGGCCATTGCCGCTCGTACGGCCCCCAAAGGCCGGGGGCGGGATACCCTGGTGACTGCGGCGGTTTTTCCCGGAGAAGATCTGCAGCGTTTACAGAGCGAAATGCGGCGCATTGCTGAAGAAACAGGAAGCCCGGCTGCCTTTTTTGCCCGCGATGCCGGTAACCTGGACCGGACGGCAGCGGTGTTTCTGGTGGGTAGCCGCTCAGAACGTTTGGGCTTGACCCCCTGTGGCTATTGTGGTTTTGCTAATTGCCAGGCCAATGCAGCTGCTGATGGCATCTGTGCCTTTAATATCACCGATTTGAGCATAGCCATTGCTTCTGCAGCGCAGGTTGCCGGTTTACATCATGTTGACCACCGGGTTTGGTTTTCCGTAGGAAAAGCGGCAGTTAATCTAAAACTGCTGGGAGAGGATGTCAAAATCATCTACGGTATACCCCTTTCAGTCAGCAGCAAAAATCCCTTTTTTGACCGTTAAGGGCGCAGTTTTTACTGCTGCCCTTTATTTTTTGTTATTTTAAAAACCTCTGATAGGATTTTATAAATTCATGTCGAAAACTGTTATAAAACAGAGAAGGTGAGAAGGGGTGGTATAGTGGTACAGCGCGGTCTCAGATTCAAGTTGATTTTATCCTTGTTTCTGGTGTTAGCGGTACTGACAGCCAGTTATGGTGTCTATCGCGTTTACTCGGAGCGAACAAGGGTAGAAGCGAATCTGACTGAGAAGGGGATGGGGCTGGCTCTGGCCGGTGCCCGGACCATTGAAAGCATTATCAGTTCGGATTTGCAAACAGGTATTATCCAGCGGGAACAACTTTTTCAGCGCCAGTACCGGCAGTTTGCGGAAGAAAACGGGGTCAAGAAATTCCATACCGTCTATGATGACTATGCCGAACAACACTGGCAAAAGGTTTTTGATGCCTTTTTGACTGATGAAGATATAGTCTATGCCCTGGCTGTGGATGACCGGGGTTATGCTCCGACCCATAACAGCAAATATCAGCAGCGGGCCAAAAGGATTTTCAATGACCCGGTAGGCCTGGCGGCAGCTCAGACCGAAAAAGCCCTGAAACAAGTTTATCACCGGGATACAGGGGAAGTGATCTGGGATTTCAGTTATCCCATTTATGTAGATGGCCAGAAATGGGGAGCTTTTCGGGTCGGGGTCTCGGTGGCCCGGGCAGAGGAGAAAATTGCTGCGGTCCGCAATAATGTAACTCTGCTGATGTTGCTGATGATTGCCCTCATCTTATGTGCGGTCTGGGTGACTACCAATTTGATTCTGAAACGGCCTCTGGATGCTATTCTGGCAGCAGTAGCTGAGCTGGCCCAGGGGCGGGGGGATTTAACCCGGCGCCTTAAAATTGAGCGCCAGGATGAGCTTGGGATTCTTGCGGGTTATATTAATAGCATGCTGGCCCAGTTGCAGGAAATGTTGAGACAGATATATGCCGGCGGAGAACAGGTAAATCAGCAGAGCCAATTACTGGTCAATGTTGTTGAAGATAACTCCCAATCAATTGCAAAAGTGAAAGAACGGACAGAAAAACTAAAACAGGCGATTCAGCAGCAACAACAGCAAACCACCGCCAGTTTGCAATTACTGGTTCAGCTGGCGCAAACAGTGCAGGAAGTTTCTGCTGGCTCTCAGAATCAGTTACGCCAGGTGGAGGCTGATGGACTGCTTTTGCGCAATGTGGCAGAAGGCATGGAAAAGGCTGCGCGAGCGGCAGAAAAAGTCAATGCGGAAAGTATAAAGGCCAGGGAGGCGGCCCAGGAGGGAGCCAGGGCAGTACAAACCACCATTACTGGAATGGAGGCGATTCAGGAGGCAGTAACGGCTACGGCACGCACCATCCATTCCCTGGGGGAACAATCGGAACAAATCAGTACTATTGTGCAGATGATTGACGATATAGCTGAACAGACAAACTTGCTGGCATTGAATGCGGCTATTGAAGCGGCCCGGGCCGGGGAACAGGGCAAAGGCTTTGCGGTTGTGGCCGATGAGGTCCGGAAACTGGCCGAAAGGTCTTCCAGAGCAACCAAGGAAATCAATCAGCTGGTTTCCCGGATTCAGGCTGGTGTAAATGAAGCCATTGCAGCGATGGAAAATGGCTTGTCTCAGGTTAGTAAAGGGGTAGAGCTGGCAGAAGGAGCCGGACAGGTTTTGACCGCCATCGACCAGGCGGTAGAAGAAGTGGCTGAACAGATTAGCAGTATTTCCGCTATCATTGAAGAGGTTACCGCCAGTACCAATGAAGTAGTTGGGGCGATGCAGAACATGACGAACATTGCCCAGCGCAATGAACTGGCCAGCCGGGAAATTGTCCAGATTGGTGACCAAAGCCGACAGGTGATGGAAGAAATCGCCCGTCTGGCAGGAGAGAGCAGCGGTCATAGTATAGAACTGGATCGGGAGATGGAGCAGATGCGGGCAGCTACCCAGCTGGTAGCTGCTTCGGCCGAAGAATTACTGCAGGTGGCAGAAGAACTGAAACAGCAGATCAGCCAGTTTAAAACAGAATAGAAAAACCCCAGCCCCGTTTCGGGGTTTGGGGTGTTTCTCTATTGCGGAGTGGGAGCCGGAACTTCCGGTGAAGTAGGGGGTTCTGGACTGGTAGTATTATCTGGAGGAGCAGGCTGGCTTACCGTTACCTGATGTTCTGGAATCTGGCATTTCTCTTTGGGCGCCTGTCCTTTAACATAGGTTTTCTTCACTACCAGTTCCGGTGGGCAGCCGCCGCTTTCTCCTGGACCGGGCACATTGGCCAGCACTTCCTTGCCATTATGGCTGGGGTCGGTACAGATGGCAACTGTTTCACTATTTCCAGGGTTATGCAGAGTACATACTTCTGTAGGAGCCATATTGGGCATAGGCACCTTGCTGGCACTGCGTTTGATAAAAACTTTGGTGACGACGTCGGGACAGTAAGGGCTAGGCAGGAGATTGCTGGCCGCTGAGACCTTAACCTCGATATGCAAGTCGCAGATTTCCTCCGGGACAGTTCCTTCAGCGAAATACTCTGTTACCAGATCCTCTTTGGGACAGATTTCCGAAGGCTTTTTGCCGGAAATTTTGCAGACGGTAGCCTGAACCACGCTGTCAGGTTTTTCGAAATTGACCGGTTCCAGGCCTTCATGGGCTTTGATCATGATTTTCTTCCAGATCAAAGCGGGATAACGACCGCCAAATTCCCGGGGCATGGGTTTGGGCTGGTCATAGCCAATCCACACCACGCCTACCAGTTTGGGAGTATAACCAGCAAACCAGATATCCTTGGCATCATTGGTAGTGCCGGTTTTACCGGCAACGGGCCAGCCGGGCAATTGCGCCCTGGTACCAGTACCATATTTAACCACTGATTGTAACATGTCAGTGAGCATGAAAGCAGTCGAAGATTTCAGGGCTTTGCGCTTTAAGGGGGCACTTTCCCAGATAACCTTACCGGTTTTGTCAGTGACTTTAAGAATGGCAGTTGGTTCAACATAGATACCTTTGTTGGCAAAAGCGGCATAGGCGCCAGCCATTTCCAGAGGGGTGACACCCCGGGAAAGACCGCCTAAAGCGATGCTGAGGCCGTTATCAGCCACCGGGTCCAGGGATTCGGTAGAAATACCCAGGTTGCGGGCGATTTTCATCGCTTTCTTGATACCTACTTCATCCAGTAACTTGACCGCTACCACGTTAACAGACCGGGTCAGAGCGGAGCGTAAGCTAGTCAGGCCTCCATAGGAGCCATCATAGTTTTTGGGGCTGTATTTTCCATAGGAGACAGGGGCATCATCCACCACTGTGGCCGGGCTCATTCCTGCTTCCAGAGCCGGGCCATAAGCAATAATAGGTTTAAAGGCTGAACCCGGTTGCCGGTGGGACTGGGTGGCCCGGTTAAGGACGCGCCGGCCTTCAGTTTGGCCGCGCCCACCCACCAGGGCCTTGATTTGGCCGGTGCCAGGTTCCAGAATTACCACTGCGCCCTGGGGCTGAATTATTCCCTGCTCATTGGCTTTTCCTTTTGGGAAGTTTTTGGGATCATTCATCACTTTTTCCGCTTCCGTCTGGATTTCCGGGTCAAGGGCGGTGTAAACCTGCAAACCGCCAGCAAAGACCTTTTCCGGTCCAAAAATATCCTCCAGCTGGTCGAGGACATATTCTACATAATACTGGTGCTGGTAGGTAGCATTGCTTCCCTGATTCCGTCCATCCCGATTCAAAGATTCAAAGTTATCAGCATTGGCCTGTTCAGCCTGTTTCTGGGTGATGAAGCCGAAGCGGACCATGTTCTCCAGCACATGGGCCCGGCGTTTTTTGGCCAGTTCCGGATTGCGGAACGGGCTTAAACGGCTGGGAGCCTGGGGAATCCCGGCCAGCATGGCTGCTTCAGCGATAGTCAGGTCCTTGACATCCTTGCCAAAATAGGTCTGGGCCGCAGCCTGTATTCCATAGGCATTGTGGCCAAAGAAAATGCGGTTAAGATACATTTCCAGAATTTGATCTTTGGTATAGTATTTTTCTACCTGACGAGCCAGATAAATTTCCTGCAATTTGCGCTTGATGGTTTTTTCCGGAGAAAGAAAAGACTGTTTGACTAACTGCTGGGTTATAGTGGAAAAACCCTGGGAGCCAAAACCATCAGTTATATTGGCAATCACTGCCCGCACCACTGCCTTATAATCAATACCGGAATGTTCGTAAAAGTTGGCATCCTCCACGGCCAGGAAGGCATTGATAACATGGGGGGGGATGTCTTTTATGGATACTACTGTTCGGTTTTCACCACCATGTACTTTCGCGATAATATTACCCTTGCTGTCATAAATGATCGAGGTTTCACTGACAGCCAATTTACTGGGGTCCCAGGCAGGAGCATCGGCAATAGCCATGGCGGCATAGATGCCTGCGCCCAGTCCTACACCCATGACCAGCAGGGCTAACAAGAGCAAAAGTTTTTTGCCCACAGCTTCTCCTCTCCTTTTGTAAAAAATAATCCGACATAGTGGTATTATACCATATCCGTTCCGTTAAGGGTATGGTATTTGCCAACCAGGATTTCCTTTGTTATAATACATAAATATAAATGCTTGCGGGATGGTGAGGGAAGTGTTGGCAGATTTAGAACGCCAGCTGGCGGAAATCCGCCGTGGCGTAGCGGAAATTGTACCGGAAAACGAACTGGTAGAGAAGTTAAAAAAAGCTATTGCTACCGGTAAACCCCTGCGGGTAAAACTGGGCCTGGATCCCACGGCACCGGATATCCATCTGGGACATACGGTAGTGCTCAATAAGCTCCGAACCTTTCAGGACCTGGGGCATGAAGTGATTATAATTATCGGGGACTTTACCGGCCGCATTGGTGACCCTACTGGCAAATCGGAAACCAGGAAACAGCTGACTGAAGAAGAGGTGCAGGCCAATGCCCGTACCTATCAAGAGCAGATTTTTAAAATCCTGGACCGGGCCAGGACCAGGGTTGTATTTAACAGCCAGTGGCTGGCTCCCCTTACCTTTACAGATGTTATTCAATTAGCGGCCAAATATACTGTGGCCCGCATGCTGGAGCGGGAAGATTTCAGCAAGCGCTTCAAAGAAGGGGCACCTATCAGCATCCATGAGTTTTTCTATCCTCTCATGCAGGGTTATGATTCTGTGGCGTTAGAAGCGGATGTGGAATTAGGGGGTACTGACCAGAAGTTTAACCTTCTGATGGGCCGCCATTTACAGAAAGAATTTGGCCAGGAGCCGCAAATCGCTCTTATGATGCCGATTCTGGAAGGTTTGGATGGCGTCAACAAGATGAGCAAATCCCTGGGCAACTATATCGGTATCAATGAGGCCCCTGAGGAAATGTACGGCAAAACCATGTCTATTCCCGATGAATTGATGCTGCGTTATTTTGAGCTGGTAACCCGGGTATCCCTGGAGGAGCTGGCTCAAATCAAAGCAGGCCTGGCAGAGGGAAAATTGCATCCACGGGACGTGAAAATGCGGCTGGCCCGGGAAATTGTCAGCATGTACCATGGGCCGGAGGCAGCCAGGCAGGCGGAAGAACACTTTGTCCGGGTATTCCAGCAGCGCCACTTGCCGGAGGAAATTCCCGTCTATCAGCTGCCGGCCAATGAGCTGGAAGGTGGCACCATTGGTCTTTCCAAACTGTTACAACTGAGTGGCCTGGCTGCGTCCAACAGTGAAGCCCGCCGGTTGATTGCCCAGGGGGGAGTCAAGGTCAATGAAGAAAAAGTAACTGATCCCCTTATGCGCATTAACGTTCAGGATGGCCTGATTTTGCAGGTAGGCAAAAGGAAATTCGCCAGAGTGATTTTAGCCTAGGGCTTTCACCTATTGGTTCACCTCCACATAGATTAGGGTGGAGGTGAATTTTTTTATGGGACGCCGTCCATCACTGCAGGGTTTTGGCCCACGCCGGCGGAGACCGTGGCTGGCGCTGGTTCTATTCCTGGTCGCAATCCTCATTAGCGGCTTTTATCTGCTGGATCTCCTCATTGCTGCTCCCTTGCGGGCTGAAGCAGAGGCCCAGGTCAAGCGCCTGGCCACGGAAATTGTGCATCGCTCTGTTCTGGAAGAGATGGAACGTTTCGGCCAGGGCAACCTGGTTAAGGTATATAAAGATGGGGAAGGGCGGCCAGTGCTGATGGAACCGGATGTGGTAGCTCTCGACAAGCTGCAGAGCCGGGTAGCATTAACAGTAAACCGACGCCTGGAGGAATTGAAAATAAAAAAGGTAACCGTTCCGCTGGGGACGATTACCCGTATCACCTGGCTGGCGGCCTGGGGGCCAGGGATTAAAGTGGAAGTTTGGCCCACAGGTGCAGTTAAAACGGAGATAAAAAATGAAGTAAAAACAGCCGGGATCAACCAGACCCGGCACGTAATCAGCTTGATGGTGGAGACCCAGCTGCAAATCGTGGTGCCGCCCTTTACAGATCGGACTGTACCAGTACACACTGAGGTGCTGTTGACCAATCTGATGGTGGTGGGTCCTGTACCGCAATTCTATGGGGATTTTGGTTTTAGAAATGACCGAACAGGCCCATGATGATTTCCAGGATAAACAATAAGACAATCGCTACCTCCAGGGTCATGGAACGGCGGGTAACAATTTCTTCACTGAGCATGGAATAGGTTTCGCGCAACAAATTGATTTTCCGTTCGATACTTTCCACCCAGACCCTGGTGCGAAAAATGCTGAGGGCGGCACTATAGACGCGAGCATAAAAAATGTCTTCTGTTACCTTCAAGGAATTCTGGATACGGTCAATGATTTCCGTGATATCCACGACCAGTTCCATTAAACGTTTCATTATCCGCCGGTACTGGCTGAGCCGGCCCAGCCGGCGTTCAGCCCATTCGATGTCCTGATAGGCTTGAGCCAGCTCCCGGCTCAAGAGATCGTCATAGTAGCGTAATTCCAGCAGCTGCGCCAGCCCCAGTTCCAGTAGATCGGGAATATCTGTACTGCCACCGGCATCGTAAACCAGGGCGGAGTCCCAGGTGATGATGGTCAGATCATCCGGGCCGTAACTGAAACTGTGCTGCAGGGTATCCCGGCGCGCCTGATTGCTGATCTTCTCTGTTTCGGCCAGCAGCAAGGGAACGGGGTCCCAGTCCCGATTCCAGCGCCGAAAGTAGTAGACGGTAAAATCCTCCACCATATTGTGGCTGGCAGCGGGTTTATGCAAAGCCGGAGCCAGGGAGTGTATCACAGTGGCCAGCTGCCGTTCAAAATGCATTTCCACTTCTTCGCTGTTATACAGGAAGTTGGCCATTTCCGTCCAGAGGGAGAGGTCCACTTCCCCTGGCATCAGGATCCGCATAACCAGAGAAACTACTCCCAGATCGAAAATTTTAGCTGACCACTGGACATTTACCTGCCAGGGGCCCAGATAAAGGCTTTCCTCCAGTAATTCCACCGCTACCGGCGGGTTGGCCAGTTGCATGGATTTGGCCCGGATTTTGGCCAGCCGCAGCCGCACGGTAGGTAAGGTAACAGATAGCAGCTGTTCCACCCGGTTCAGATCGATTTCTTCTGCTACATCATAGAGACGATAAAGCCAGATTCCGGTTTGCACTGATTACAGCCCCCATTTTTGCCATTGATTGAGACAGGGTGAACCCAGGTAGACCCAGAGGCGTTTGAGGCGCGGTTGCAGGATAAAAGCCAGCTGGGTGGTAAGCATTTTACCGTGGCGACAAAGGCTGTTTTCGCCCTGACCCTGACCATGATCTCTGAGTAAAGGCAAGATATTTTCCGGCTCCAGCAAGCCAACCTGCTGGATTTTTTCCTGTAACTGCCGTGCCCGCTCCTGAGCAGGTTGATGAATAGGCAGACCCTGGAAGGAAGGATGAGCTTTTTTGCTGAAGTATGCTTCTGTAACCTGGGGCAACTGGGAAGTAAACCGGGTAGTAATCCAGTTCATCCCCGTTTCGGCCTGACGCCGGGCCTGGTCAGTTCGGCTCAACTCCAATAATATTATTTTGCCAGAGCTGTCGGCCAGACATACGGTGGCTCCAATGTCACGATGGTATTTTTCCAGCAAAGCAGCCCCTTCCTCGGCAGTAGCGGTGCTGGCCAGTACTTTTTGGACCAG
Source organism: Carboxydocella sporoproducens DSM 16521 (assembly GCF_900167165.1). NCBI lineage: Bacteria > Bacillati > Bacillota > Clostridia > Eubacteriales > Clostridiales Family XVI. Incertae Sedis > Carboxydocella > Carboxydocella thermautotrophica. The sequence goes on from NZ_FUXM01000043.1 coordinate 12,269, forward strand.
CAGGTTAAGGGGAACAGCCTTCAAGGAAAGGCTGTCAGCGGCATAAGCCGGGAAGAGGGCTACAGCCAGGCCGTGCTGATTTACCCCTCCCAGGCAACCGGCCAGGTGGGCCAGGGTTACATCCAGGGAACTGTTACCCTGACGGGGCCAGCTTTTACGCACCAGCAACTGGTCTTCGACAGGCAGGGCGAAGTCCCAGATTGAGCAAATAAGTACTTCTTCCTGAATAGTAGCCTGGGGACCGGCTACAAAGCCCAAACCGGCCGTGAGGGTATAGGTGTCGGCTTTTGGTACCAGTTCCATTTCCAGCACTTGCATAAATAAAAGGGCTTCCTCGGGAAGAGCAGCTCCCTGGGCGAGGCCGTGAATTCGTTCACATTCCTCCGGCAATGCTCTTTGCAGGTAGTTTTTCAAAAAAGTATCGGCTTTTTTCTGACAATGCAAAAGGTGCAGGGGTTTGGGCATTAAAGGTGGCCGGTTGTGGGCCAGGAGGGTGGAATCCTGGACTTTTTGCCACATTTCCGCAATTTGCTGTTTGGCCATCCTGCCCTGTAACACTCCCATGGGATAGTCAGAACCAATGGTTTCGATGATTTGTTTCACTTTTTTTCCCTCCCGGGCTTTTGCCTCGAATCTGACCCTTTCTTTCTAAATTCCATAATTTTCAGCAAAATCCTGCTTGTACTGTGATTTTTTCCTGTACTTTCTCCTTTTCAATAACAAGGGGCTTATGCTAAAATAAGACAGGATAAAAGACATAAAGGAGAGGTATCTGATGGCAGGTCACAGTAAATGGGCCAATATCAAACACCGTAAGGCCAAGCAGGATGCCGTACGGGCCAAGATTTTCACCAAAATTTCCCGGGAAATCATGGTAGCGGTCAAGGCCGGGGGACCGGATCCGGAAGCCAATCCCAGGCTGAAAGCCGTCATCCAGAAAGCCCGTGAAAATAATATTCCCAATGACAATATCCAGCGGGTGATTGAAAGGGCTTCCGGGGCGGGTAACAATACCAACTACGAGGAACTGGTCTATGAAGGCTATGGTCCAGGCGGAGTAGCTGTGCTGATGAATATCATGACCGATAATCGTAACCGGACTGCTTCTGAAATCAGACATATCTTTTCCCGCAATGGCGGCAGTCTGGGGGAAACAGGCTGTGTGGCCTGGCTCTTTGACCCCAGGGGTCTGATCGTTATCGACAAAGCAGAATTAAAGGCTGATGAGGATGAGGTCATGTTGACCGCTATTGAAGCCGGGGCAGAGGATGTAAAAAGTGATGAGGAAAGCATGGAAATTATCACTCAGCCCGATGATTTTGACCAGGTGAAAGAGGCACTGGAAGCAGCCGGCTATCCTATTGCTATGGCTCAGGTCACCATGTTGCCCAAGACTACCGTGGCCCTGACCGGTGATGAAGCGGCGAAAATGCTCAAGCTAATGGAAGCCCTGGAAGATCATGATGATGTGCAGGATGTTTACGCCAACTTTGATATCGATCTGGCAGAAATGGCCTGAACTGGTTTAAAGCTGCCTCCTTTGGGGAATAATCGTACCCAAAGGAGGTATTTTTATGCGTAAATATGTAGTGACTCTCTGGCTGGTGGGGATGCTCTCTCTGGGACTGGGTACAGGATCTGTCCTGTATTATGGCTATCGGGCCCTGGTGCCGGCTACCAAGCCCACACCGGCGCCTATTCTTGAACCTAAAAAGGTGACAGACCAGACCCAGATCCGCCAGGAGAAAATCTTCTTATGCGGGGAGAAGGAACAAACGGTGACGGGGCCCTGGCCGGCCATCAAAGGCTTGACTGAGGACAGGATAAAAAAACAGTTTTCCGCCCAGGAAGGCTGGGAGGTAGAATTCCCGGCCAGTACCCTGCTGATCTTGCGCAAAAGGGTGGATGATTTTTGTCCCGTCCACCGGGAATACCGCCATCTGGGTGTCGAGCAGGGTTTTCTGGCTATCTACCATGGGCCCTTGGGTGGAGGGGGTCTTTTGCTGCAGCGGGAAGCCATTCCTGTGGAGCAATTGCCCGCAGAATTGCGCAGCCGCTTGTATAAAGTCAAACAATGGCAGCAATTAACTGAGGCTGAAAAAGAGGATTTACGGCGAGTGCTGGAATTCAAAAATGATGGTGCACTCAACTCTTTTCTGGATAATCTGGATGAATACCGGGAAGAGTAATGGGAAAAATGAGGGGGAGACCCCTCGTTTTTTTATTGACAAAAACAAAGGGTCTTACTAAAATGAAAATGAAAATCAATATCAAATTATGGAGTGATGGATATGGCTGCTGTAAAAAGTTTGTTATTGCTGGAACCCCTTTTTCAACGGGAAAAAGTAAGAAGGGTGCTGGATTATGGCGCAGGCACCCTGCGCAATACCAGGTATCTGTTGAACCGGGGCTATACTGTCTACATTACCGATTTGCCTGCACAGCTGGAGAAAGTGGCAGGGCAGGCTCGTACCAGTGGGGTGAAAGGAATACTGGCAGTGGATGAGCTGGAAGACACATCTCTATGTCTGGACCTGGTGACGTGCAATTTTGTCTTCAATATCATTGAGGATGAAAGGGAAAAACAGCGGCTGCTTTCTAATGTCTGGCGCAATCTGCGGCCTGGAGGACTGTTTTTGCTGGATGTAGCTTACAGGAGACCCGGGTCAGGGCGTAATACTTTGACTGAGGAAGAAATAGAGGCAAGGGTCATCCCAGCCGGTTTTAGCAGGGTTGCGGTAATTTGCCGGGGGCAGACTTTGACCGTATTGTTCCGGCGTGTACCGCTAGTAGCCACAAAAATGGTCAGCTAGTTTTCACAAAAATGTCACACACTTGCCCTAATTCTGCCATCTTGAACGGTTATACTAAACTTGAAATCAAGGACAAGGAGGTGAATGGAGGATGAAACGCAAAATTTTCATCGGACTGGCTGTGGTCCTGATGCTGGCAATGGCTGTCCCCGCTTTTGCGGCCTTGACCACTACGGCCCAGAAGACATTGACCGATGCCCAGAAGAAGGAAATCCTGAGTCTGGAAAAACAAATAATTGAGCTGCGTAAAAAGATTGTCGACAAGTATGTGGAAGCGGGTCAATTGACAGAAGATCAGGGCAAACTGATTAAGGACCGGATGGACCAGATGCAGAAATTTAGAGAAGAGAACGGGATTTTGCCAGGGCCCGGCGGTTTTGGCGGCGGCCCTTGTAAACGGGGCGGCTTTGGCAGAGGTGGTTTTGGACCCGGTTTTGGACCAGGTGGGGGCTGGAATGGTGTCAACCCTGGTACAGGTAACAATTCCAATAATACTAACAACACAACCAATACCAGTAGCCAGGGGGTATAGCTACAAAGAGGACTCCGGATTTAGGCCGGGGTCCTTTTTGCTTTGGCGTATATTTTGGCCTGCCCTTTTTCAAACTAGGAATGTATGAAAACTGGAGGTGGTAAAATGGCAGAAATAGCCGAGGTGTTATTGCGGACATTGGGATCCTTTTTAGCTATTCTGATTTTAACGCGCTTGCTCAATAAGGAACAGGTGGGACAGCTGACTTTTTACGAATATGTTACCGGGATTACCATCGGCAGTATGGCCGGGACGATAGCCATTGATACGGAAGTCAAATTTCTGCCCGACCTGCTGGGTTTGGTTCTATGGTGTTTTCTTACCTACATGATGGGTTACCTGTCCCTGGTCAGCCGGCCAGCTCGTAAACTGCTGGAAGGACAACCGACTATCGTTGTACATAATGGTAAGATTCTGGAAGAAAACATGGCCAAACTCCGTTACAATGTAGATGATCTTCTGATGCAATTGCGCAATAAAAATGCCTTTAACCTGCATGATGTGGAGTTTGCTGTCTTAGAACCCAACGGTCAGCTCAGTGTTTTGCTAAAATCGCAAAAGCGGCCGGTTACACCGGAAGACCTGGGGCTACCCACTCAGTATGAGGGGATGAGCTGGGACTTAATCAGTGATGGCGAAATTTTAAAGGAAAACTTGCAAAAAATTAATTTGACTGAACAATGGCTGCGGGACGAACTGGGTAAACGGGGCATTTTTGATCTCCGGGAAGTTTTGTATGCCGGAATTGATTCCAGGGGCAGTTTATATATAGATAAGAAGAAAGATCACTGAGATGCCATCAGTGGTCTTATTTTATTTTTTTATCATCGGTCATTCATCATAAAAAAATTTTATACTTATCAAAACAGGAAGTTATATATATAAACGAGAAAAGGATAAAGGAAAAAAATACAAAGGAGAGGATTATATGAGTAATGACTGGCGCGCAATGTGGGCTGAACTGGGGATTGATTTGGAGAAACATGATCAATTTCTGGCAGCTTTGCCGGAACTTTATGAAAAGACTTTTATTAATCAGTTCAATAGGCCGCAAGCCATGCAATATTTTGATTTTGTTATCAGTGAAGTACATGGTTTGAGGGTAAAAGAATTGGTGGATCATAAACTAAAAGGTGGAAAAGTAGTAGCCTCATTTTGTGTATTTGTACCTGAAGAATTGATTTTAGCTGTTGATGCTGTCAGCATAGGTTTATGTGCAGGAGCACAGTTTCCGGTAGCTACTGGTGAAAAAGTATTACCGAGAAGCATATGCCCATTGATTAAAGCCAGCATCGGTTTCAAACTGGACAGTATATGCCCCTATTTTCAGGTAGCTGATTTTGTCATCGGGGAAACTACTTGTGATGGTAAGAAAAAAGCGTGGGAAATCTTAAACGACTTTATACCTACTTATGTTATGGAATTGCCCCAACGAAAAGAAAAAGAGGATTACGATCTTTGGGAGGCCGAAGTAAACCGATTGATGCAAAAGTTGGAGACTGAAACCGGAAAAGCGGTAGATTTTGAAAGTTTAAGTCAGGCAGTTGCTAAAGTTAATAATAGAAGAAAAGTATTACGACGGCTATACGATTTGCGCAAAGCTGACCCTGTACCGATCTCCGGTAAAGATGCCTTATTGATTACCCAGCTCGCTTTCTTTGATGATCCGGAGCGTTTTAGTGCTAAAGTATCGGAGTTATGTGATGAACTGGAAGAAAGAGTAAAAGAAGGAATGGGAGTAGTGCCTCAAGGCACTCCGAGGATATTGATTACCGGGAGTCCGATGCCGATTCCTAACTGGAAAATACATGATATTATAGAAAGCTGTGGTGGAGTAGTGGTATGTGAGGAAACCTGCACTGGTACCAGGTATTTTGAACAACTGACTGAGGAAGGGCAAACTATATCTGAACAATTAAAACAGATTGCAATGCGAGCAATGAAAATAAATTGTGCCTGCTTTACGCCCAATAATGAAAGGATAAATGATATTTTGCGTTTGGTTGAGGAGTATAAAATTGATGGTGTGATTTATTATAACCTGCAATTCTGTCATCCTTATAGTATTGAATATTATAAAATTGAACGGGCCTTACAGGCAGCGGAAATACCGGTACTCAAAATTGAGAGCGATTATAGTGAAGAAGATTTACCAATTCTGCAAAACCGTATTCAGGCATTTTTGGAAATGGTGGGGCAATAAATGTATTTTGCTGGTGTAGATGTCGGCTCAACTATGGTAAAGGCTATAATTATAAACCAGACAGGGGAAATTTTAGCCCGGGCAATGCTTCCAACTAGCTGGCAACCACAGGTTTTTGGTGAAACAGTATTGGAAAAAGCAGTTGAACAAGCCGGAATTGACAGAAATGACCTGAAATATATTATTGGCACAGGATATGGTCGTACTGTGCTCCCGTTTATCCATGAAGCAATAACTGAAATTACCTGTCATGGGAAAGGTGCCAGTTTTTTATATCCTCAGAATGACCTGGTGATAGATATTGGTGGTCAGGATAGTAAGGCAATTAAAATTAACCCCCATGGCAAAGTTTTGAACTTTGTTATGAATGATAAATGTGCTGCCGGGACGGGTCGCTTTTTGCAAATGATTGTTGCTAATTTGGGAATGGAAATAGAACAAATTCATGGCATAAAAACGGTGGAGCCAGTGGCAATTAATAGTATGTGTGCTGTTTTTGCCGAATCAGAGATTATCGGCCTGATGACAGCAGGCATTGCCAGAGAGAGGATTATTTGGGGAGTATTTCGAGCCATAACCAGCAGGATAACCGGTCTGGTTGCAGCAATGGAGCCTTTTAACAGAGTTACTTTTACTGGCGGAGTTGCCAGACTGAGAGGTATGCAGAAAATGCTGGCGGAATTCCTGGGTAAACCGGTTGATGTGCCGCTGGAACCGCACTTGATTGGAGCATTAGGAGCAGCATTGCTGGCCAGGGAACGCTACCAAAAAAGCCATTGACTTGCGTCAATGGCTTTTTGAATGTTTAGGAAATTATGCTTTAAGGCTTGATGTGGATAACTTAGGGTGTTAAGGTAGAAATATGAGAGCGCATGAGAAAGAAAATAAACAATCAATAAAAATAGTCGATATACTTAAAGAACATTGGGAACGGTTTCTCCAAATATACGGAGAAAAAATACCGGAAGA